>CAMWLB010000091.1 GCA_947174985.1 uncultured Lachnospiraceae bacterium
ACCTTCGACGGACCTGCAGACGTCGAGAGCGCTTTGAATGAAAGCTGCGATATTCAGACCTCGGACTGTTTTTTCAATCTGCGTTATCCCTTCTGGCACGACCACGGGCTCACCATTACCCGTTCAGAAATGACGACGCTCTGCCGCGCCGCGCTGTGGTATTCTGATAACATTACCATCACCGACACAAAGCTCCACGGCATCAAGGCGCTGCGGGAATGTGCACAGGTAAAAATGCAGGGATGCGACGTAATTTCTCCGGAATTCGGCTGGTCCGTACAGGATATCGAAATGAAGGACTGCACTGTCGAGAGCGAGTACTTTATGATGCGCTCCACCGGACTTCATTTTAAAAACGTAACACTGAAGGGTAAATATTCTTTCCAGTACATAGAGGACTCTTTGTTCGAAGACTGTATTTTCGATACAAAGGACGCTTTCTGGCATGCAAAAAATATTGTGATCCGAAACAGCACCGTCAAGGGAGAATACCTTGCGTGGTACTGCGAAAACGTCACCTTTGAACACTGTAAAATTCTCGGCACACAACCGTTGTGCTACTGTAAAAACCTGAAGCTTATCGACTGCGAATTGCTGGATGCTGACCTGTGCTTTGAAAAGTCTCAGGTGGAAGCCACCATTACCACACCGGTTATCAGCATCAAAAATCCGTATGCCGGCCGTATCACAGTGCCGTCCGTTGGAGAAATTATAAGGGACGACCCTGCGTCAGACGGAGAAATTATCGTTTTACAGCATGCGCAGAAATGAGGATTGTATGGAAAAAATAGGAAGAAATGATTTATGCTGGTGCGGAAGCGGAAAAAAATACAAGAAATGCCACTGCGACTTTGACAACCGCATCGAAGAATTCCGCCACAAAGGATTTCTGGTGCCCTCCAGAAAACTGATTAAGAACGAGGCGCAAATCGAAGGCATCCGGGAAAGCGCCAAAATTAATATCGCTGTCCTTGACTATATTGAAGAACATATTCATGAAGGCATCACCACCGAAGAAATTGACAAGTGGACTTACGACTTGACAGTCGCCGCTCATGCCATTCCGGCGCCCCTTCATTATAAGGGGTATCCCAAAAGTGTATGTACCTCTGTCAACGAACAGGTATGTCACGGTATCCCCTCGAAGGATGTGGTACTGCGCGAGGGCGATATTGTCAACGTGGACGCTTCTACCATCTACAACGGTTACTTTTCCGACTCCTCCCGCATGTTTTGTATTGGAGAAGTTTCTCCTGAGAAAAAGAGACTTGTGGAAGTGACTAAGGAAAGTTTGCATGTCGGTCTTGCACAGGTTAAGCCGTGGCAGCCTTTGGGCGACATGGGGCATGCCATCCATGAATTTGCAAAACAGAACGGCTACAGTGTCGTACAGGAAATAGGCGGACACGGCGTAGGGCTGGAATTTCACGAAGAACCTTTTGTCAGCTATGTTGCCGAAAAAGGAACCGGCATGCTTATGGTACCTGGTTTTGTCTTTACAATTGAGCCGATGATTAACATGGGCGGCAGCAAAATATATATAGACGAGCACGACGGCTGGTCTGTATATACTGCAGACGGTATGCCGTCCGCCCAATGGGAAGTTCAGGTTCTGGTGACGGAAACAGGCTATGAAATTTTGTCATATTAAAGTCAGGTGCAGTTACTGCACCTGACTCTCCCGGTTCTCCGCTCCGTCCTCTGACGCGTCATAGACCACCTCGCCATCAATAATGGTATACAGCGTCCTCGTGGAAATTTCCATGGGGTCGCCGTCAAAGATGGCAATATCGGCGTCCTTCCCTGCCTCAAGGCTTCCCACCCTGTCCGCCACGCCGCAGATTTGGGCAGGATGAATGGTGATCGCTTTTAGTCCCTCTTCATGAGACAGACCGGCTTTCACCGCCAGCCCCGCACACAGCGGCAGCGACTGAATCAAGGATACGGGGTGATCCGTTGTAATAGCGGTTTTTACGCCAGCCCCGTTTAGGACACCCACCGTCTTAAACGCCATATTCTGCACTTCTATCTTGCTTCTGCTGGACAAATCAGGTCCTACAATGGCGGGAAATCCTTCCTCGGCCAGTCTGTCCGCAATCAGATGTCCCTCGCTGCAGTGGTCCAGCGTCATGGAAAGCCCATACTCTTTTGCTATTCTGATGGCCGTAAAAATATCGTCCACCCGATGCACATGCGCCTTCAACGGAATTTCGCCGTTCAAAACCGGAAGCCATGGCTCCATCCGGAAGTCCTCCTCGAAATCCTCTCCGCCGTTTTCCTTCTGCCGCTTATACTGAAACGCCTTAAAAAGCTCTTCTCTTAAAATGGCGGCAATTGCCATTCTCGTCACGGGACTTTTTCCCATTCCCGCATAATTGACTTTGGGATTTTCCCCAAACGCAACCTTCATGGCAGCCGGTGCTTTGACAATCAAGTCGTCTATACAGCGGCCTCTTGTTTTCACAAACGCAAACTGTCCGCCCACAACATTGGAACTTCCCGGTCCTATCATGGCAGAAGTAATGCCCGCTCTGACCGCATCGTCAAACGCCGCATCCATGGAATTAATGGCATCGATGGCGCGCAGATAAGGTGTGGAGGGCTCCACATTTTCGTTGCAGTCGTCGCCCTCCGTCCCTTTCTTTTCCTCGGTAATACCCATATGGCAGTGGGCTTCTATCAGCCCCGGCATAATCCACGCGCCCTGTACATCGAGCACCTTCTTTTCCTTTCCGGCAGGCATGTCCCCGATTGCGCCCTCGCGCACAGAAATTATCTTTCCGTTTTCTATCTGGATTGTCCCATTTTCATATTCCTGACCTGCCATGGTCAGAATCCGTCCACCTGTAATAAACATTATGCCATATCTCCTACTGCAGTTCACCCATCGGATCTACGGGCTTGTCATTTAAGGTGAGGGAAAAATACACATTGGTTCCCTCCACGCTGTAATACTTAGTCGGTGACGATACGTAACCGATGATACTGCCCCGCTCCACATAGGAACCGTTGGTGACAGCCACATCCTTGAGCTGCCCGTAGGTAATCTTATAACCATTTCCAATATTTACGGTAACAGCATTCCCAATTTCCTCGTCATAAAAAATATCGATTACCTGTCCGGAAGCCGCTGCCGAAATCGCGTCTCCCTCCAGTGCCGCAATCACCATGGCAGGACTGTACTTATACTGCTGCAAGGTTGAGAAAAACACGGTTCTGTCCATGCTGTAGGGAATGAGTACATTGCCCGTAACGGGCCAGATAAGTGTATCACCCGACTGAAAGTCCGGTTCCGGCTGATTGACAATGGGAAGACCTGCATCCGCATCGATTGCGGCCTGATCCATGGCATCCTCCTGCGCCGCGCTGTTCATGGCGTCTTCCACCCCATCAGGTATATCGCCGGAAGCCGCGTTGTCATTTCCATTCGCCGTATCCGCTCCTTCCAGTGCAGGATTGACCCTGCCATTCGCCGCACTGCCCGCTCCGTCTGTTTTGTTGCCGTCAGAACTTTGCGCTCCATCCCCGATTTCCGGATTCTGTACATCGCCGGAATCAACCGGCTCCATCGGCGTGTAGTCTAAATCGTCCTCCAGCGAAGGTGCAAACGGCTGGATGTCCTCACCTGCCTCATTAATTTCATCATACTTATTTTGAACGGTATTGTTATTCTGTGTGTTATCCTCCAGCACACTGAAATCAATGTTGTAGCCGTCATTCTTATTTTTCTCACTGTTCTTCTTTACATATAGACCTGTCATAGTAAGCGCCGCCAACACAAAAACCGATGTTGCAATCATGACGATACGCTCTTTTTTCCCGTTGTTTCGGTTATTTCTACTCTGTCTGTTCATTTCTATCCGTGTCCTTTCTTTCCTGTTCCCTTTTTTACTTATTTAGAAAACTGTAACATTTTTCTTGTACGGATAGTTTTACCCTAAAATGCCATTTTATTCTTTCTATATCTGAAAAAACGAAAAACCATGCACTCACCTTTCGGTGCCGCATGGTTTTTAGAAAACTATGACGATTCTATTTTCAAATTTTATTATTTTGCCACGTCTAAATGCTGGACAGTTCCAACATTGCCGTTCTCATAGAGGAAGATACCTGTACTGCGAATATAGCCATTTGTCTGATTTTTGTCATTATTTAAGGCAAAATCCGTAGCTGCATTCTGCAAACAAATGGCACCCAAACCTTTTTCTGCCAGCGTGTAGAGCGTCTCCGTTCCATCTTCATTTTTGCACCAGATTTTTAACTGTGACCAAATCGGGTCATTTTCGTCAATCCAGCCATTGCCGTCCGCATCATATTTTGCAAGATCGTTAAAACCATTTCCTGTCTGCGGTCCAAACAGCTCATTGCCGTCGTTGATAGTGCCGTCCCCGTTCTTGTCAAGCGCCAGATAACCGCTGCCACTTCCCAGATAGGACACCTTATCCATCTCTCCGTCCCCGTCAATATCGAAAAAGAACTTCTGGTCGGAAAGCTCTGCCACATCCCCGTCAAAATTAATCACCAGAGGGTCACAAGTATTGACCTGCGGGATTTGCAGTTCTTCCTGAAAATACTGCGTAAAACGTCTGCTCATGGCAACGTCCACATTGATGGAGATTTCCCTGCCGTCTGCTGTCCTTACGATACCGGTTGTAGAGAAAGCCGTGCTTTCGCTCTCTTCGTAAACCTGTTCAGAGCTTAATGTAAGCGTATTTCCTGACCACGACTGCCTTAGTCCCGCAAACAAGGATGTGTTTCCTAAAAAGCCTCCCAGTCGGCCGCCGCCGAATATCATGCTGAAGATAGAACGGATGGTAGACTGCCTGAAGCTGTCTAACTGGCTTGCCACCGAATTGCGGACTGTAATACGCCCGCTCCTCATACTTTCTACTCTCTCCCGCAGCTCTTCAATAGAGTCTCTGGAAGCCATGCTGCTGTCCTTCGTGGTTCCTGACGCGTTCTCCCCGCCCGTCAGCTCTCCTCCCGTACCGAAAAGATTGCCGAACGCACTGTTTAAATTGTTTGCCGCTCCATTTCTGTAGTCCCTTACCATAAAACGGCTGCCTCTCACTGTTGTGGAGGAATATCTTCTGGCGGAATCCATTCCTATTACGCTAGAATCAATTCGCAATTATGCCCCTTTCTTAGTCCCTTGCCTCTGCCTCCCCTCCTTGGTTAACAAAAAACAAAAATGATATACGAAGAGCTCTCCTTATCCCTTTGCATACCATCCGTGGCGACTTATATAATAATGTATTGCAGTTGCCCTGGCCATGAGCACCTGTACTATATTTATCGGTTCTTTACCGGATAAATTTAGAGAAAAAAGAAAAATGTGGCACATAAAACGGCCTTGTAGACAGCTATATGCATGACTTACCGGCTATTTTAATATACTTTCTTATAGCTAAATATTCCCGCTGCTTTGGTGTCAAAACGCCTAACGAGGCAAAAGGCGCACAGCATGGAAAGAAGGAACCATATGCAGAAAAAACAAGAAAACAACTCTCTTTTTATCCCATTACTCCGCTTTGTACAGGGCATACTGATTGGGCTGGGCGCAGTTCTTCCCGGCATATCCGGCGGCGTGCTGTGTGTTGTTTTTGGCATCTACAAGCCTGTGATGGAGCTTTTGTCGAACCCGTTCCGCCATTTTAAAACCCATGTTCCAAAGCTGGTGCCCGTTGTCATTGGCGCCATGGCGGGCTTTTTGGGAATTGCAAGGCTTTTATCCTTTTTTCTGATAAAGTATCCTTCCCAATCCGTCTGCCTGTTCGCCGGACTGATTATCGGAACGCTTCCCGCTCTCTTCAGGGAAGCGGAAAGCAGGGGCACATCCAAAAATTCCCATGCCGCCCTTTTTATTTCCATGACAGTGACCGTCGTGCTGCTCTGCGCGTTAAACGCCCTGACTGTCAAAGTTACGCCGGGCTTTTTCTGGTACTTTTTCTGCGGCTTTTGCCTTGCACTCAGTGTGATTGCGCCAGGCATGAGCTTTTCCACACTACTTATGCCCCTTGGTCTGTACACGCCCTTTGTGGACGGTATCGGAAAACTTGACATGGGTGTGCTGCTGCCCGCAGGTCTTGGCGCCCTGCTCACAGTTTTCCTTCTCTCCAAAGCCATAGGCTTCCTGTTTGAGCACCATCATGCCACAGCGTTCCACACCATTATCGGCATTGTGATTGCCGCTACCATTCTCATTGTTCCTCTGGATAGCCTTACTTCTTCTGGGTATGGATTTTTTACCAACGGGGGATGTATGGGCTTCGGCATTGTCAGCGCGCTGCTACTTGCCAAGTGGAATCAAGGGGTAGAGGCGCGGTCCCATTCTGCAAAAATGTAGGAATGTGTCTGCCAAAATCACCACTCTACTGTCTATCGGTTGTCAGATTTTTTCCTTTTCGCTACAATGAGTACATAAGGTGTTTTGCAACTGCCTAGCAAAAAAGAAGAGGAAAGGAACGTAAATCTATGTTTGAGATTGATAAGAAGGAATTTGGGACGTTTGTAGCAGAGCTTAGGAAGGAGAAGGGGTTGAAGCAGAAGGAGCTTGCCGCAAAACTGCTCATATCTGACAAGGCTGTCAGCAAGTGGGAAACAGGGCTGAGCATGCCGGATATTACGCTGCTTGTTCCGCTGGCGGATATCCTTGACGTCTCTGTGACAGAGCTGCTGGAATGCCGCCGCATGACCACAGAAACCATGACCACCGTGCAGACAGAAGCTTTAGTAAAGAAGACCATCAGCATGTCCGAGGCAGAACTCGCCGCAGCCGCAAAAAGCAAACGGCGCTGGGGCGCTGCCTATGCCTGTTGTATTACGGTTTCCTGCATTGAAATCCTTCTTTATTTCCTTTGGGGATACTCCATGGAACTATTTTTCACACATTTGCTGACAGTCGAAATTCTCGGCGCTGTGTTCGGTATCATTTTCTGCCTGTTTATCAAAGAAAAGCTGCCATCCTATTATGACAACAATCAAATTTCCTACTATACGCAGGGTCCCTTTCGAATGCACCTCACCGGCGTTTCCCTGAACAACAGCAACTGGCCATACATTGTCCGTATCGCTCGTTTGTGGACGCTTAGCCTTTTGGTTCTTTATCCTTTACTCTGCCTGATTGCCTTTCCGTTTATATCAGGACTAGCTGGCAATATGATTTTTCTTTATATTACACTTGGCATTACGCTTGGCGGGCTTTTTATTCCAGTGTATATTGTTGCTGCAAAATACAAATAATCCGCTTCACATTTCCAAACGAACAGGCAGGGTTTAACGCCCTGCCTGTTCATCCAAATATAACTGCACGCGATTCTGAATGACCGCTATCGTCTCCTCTATCCCCTTGCTGCCGTCAAAATACAACGCCGTTTCCTCTTCTATGATGGAGAGAATCTCTCGTGTCCGCCACGGGAAAAAGACGGCTTTGGCAAAGAGGGCGCTTAAGTCTTCGAGTTGGTCTTCGGTAAACTCTTCCGCGTCAATCTCCCATTCGGGGTCATCCCACGCCCGCATGGTAACGCCGATGTGGTCTCCACACATTTCATTCCCTACTGTATAGAAAGCCTGCCTGTTGACTGGTAAACGCATATGCATGAAGTCTCTTCCCAATTCTGCCTGTATTTCTTCCTGCAACAAAAAATACAAAAATTCCCATGCGCCGTCCTTATTTTCAGATGCGGCATTAATTGCAAGCGTATCCATGGTTACTTCATGCATTCCACCCCTTTCTCCCGGAATTCCTGTAAGTACTCTGCCGCTACCCTTTATACTGGCATCATAAGAGGCAAAAAAGCTATAATCCATCATGCTCACGTTATTTACAATATACCCTTCCGCACCTTTTCCTTCCCCGTCGCCATACCTCTCCGCAAGCTCTAGTATCCTGTGGAAATTCTCCCCCGAAAAATCGCATCGCCCCGTCTCCCAATCCACCATGCCGTACAAATCTTCCGATGTACACAGCCAATAATAGACCAAGGACGTTGCATCTTGTCCATTCATAAAAATTTTATCATCATTCAACTCTTCCAGAACATTCAGCATACTTTCAAGGCTAAAATCCTTCTCCGAAGAAAACAGACTGCCATCTGCACACCACGAATGAATACCTGCTCCAATTCCAATACCATATACATCTTCCCCGACTCCAAATCCTTGAAAAACCATCGGGAAATAAGCTTCCCTGTCTATTCCTGATTCTTCAATATACGGCATCAATTCCTCGATAACGCCTTTTTCTATCAGTGTATAAGGATTCCGCACCGACAAGTCGTCTATAATATCCGGTCCGTGCCCTGCAGCAATCTCAATTTCAATTTTCTCCCTGAAAGTATACAAATCCTGACTATCAGGACACTCCTCTATCACAATGTAATAGTCCGGATTTTCTTTATTAAAACGGACAATCAGTTCTTTTATCTCACTGGAAATGCTGGTTGTTTTATAGGTCAGAATGGTTTTCTCAGATTCCTCCTGATTGATTTTGGAGAGCGTTACTGTCATGTCTCCCCCCGCGTAAATCTCTATCTGGTTGTCTGAGACAAACTTGATATCCTCTGCTCCGCTTTGAGGGTCATATGCCGTACCACTCCACTCCATGTAATACTGTTTGCTGCCATCCGAAAGCCCATAATCATAAAGACCTTTTGCATCCACAATTAGAACATCCTTTGCATATCCCTTTGCAATGCAGTATGTAATATCCTTCAGCCAGTGGATTTTCCCGATTGTCCCCATCTCTGTGTCAAAAACCGCCAGCCCGTTCACAAATTTATCGGTATCACTTATTTTCAGTATAATTTCTCCTGATGCACTCTCACAGATGCCCGTCACTGCTCCGTCCGCTTGCACCTCAAGCAGAATCTCCCCCTCCTGATTTAACAGATATACTGTGTCTCGGTAGAGCACATAGGGATTCCCCTTACTGTCCAGCCACCATCTCGTCTCTATGTTCAGCAGGCTTTCCGGCATGTTCCGCATCAGGATTTCCTCTTTCTTTCCATCCCATAAAAGCCGCACATCTCCCTCTTTTGTTCCCGCCAGCAGGACTTCTTTCCCCTGATAATACTGCCTCCCCAAAATATAATCTGTCACGTCCGAAAATACAAGCGCATTGTATTCTATCTGTAAATCGTAGGTTTCTTTTTTTCCGCAGCCGGACAAGAAACAAATGGTTATCAAAAATATGATGAAATATTTTTTGTATCTGTACATACAGTTTCTCCTCTATGTAATACAAACTTTCGCCGCGTTAATTCATTCCCTGCTCGTCAAGATATAACTGCACGCGGTTCTGAATGACGTCTATTGTCTCCTCCATCCCTTTACTGCTGTCAAAATACAAAGCCGTCTCCTCTTCTATAATGGAAAGAATCTCCTCTGTCCGCCACGGGAAAAAAACAGCTTTGGCAAAGAGGGCGTTTAAATCTTCGAGTTGTTCTTCGGTAAACCAGTCTGCTTCAATATCCCATTCAGGCGCCTCTGCCATCTGTACCACATGACCGATGTGTCTTGTAAGCCAGTAATTTCCTGCCTCGTCGAACGCCTGCCTGCTTACCGGAAAATAGAAACACACATCTTTGGTTCCCAATTCTTCCTGTACCTCTTCCTGCAGCAAATAGCATAGAAACTGCCATGCACCTTCTTTGTTTTCGGATGCCGCATTGATGGCAAGAGTTCTCACACCTAGCATATGGACTCCCCTTTCTTCCCCTGAAACCCCTGTCAGCACCCGCCCGCTATTCTTTATGCTGTTATCATAGCCTGCATAAAACCTATAATTGTATATGTCTACCCTGTTCGCAATGTATCCATCTGCGCCTTTTCCTTCACCGTCGCCATACCTCGCAGCAAGCTCCAGTATTCTTCTGAAAGTATCCCCCGTAAAATCACAGGTTCCCGCCTGCCAGTCCACCATACCGTACGAAGTGTCAGAAGAACTCG
>CAMWLB010000092.1 GCA_947174985.1 uncultured Lachnospiraceae bacterium
AATAATTCTATTAGTACAGAATTCAATACAGTATAGCTGTAATCAAAGGGAAAGGTATGGATAAATATGGAAGAAAACAGAGAAATTCTTTTTTTAAAGCCGCAGCTCAAGGATGTAGTGTGGGGCGGCAATAAGCTGCGGGACGAGTTTGGCTACGCGGCGGGCGATTCTACCGGCGAGTGCTGGGGCATCAGCGCGCATCCGAACGGGGACTGCGAGATTGCAAACGGCGCCTACGAGGGCAAAACACTGGCTGCGCTGTATCAGGAGCACAGGGAGCTTTTCGGGGGCATTACGGCAGAGGAATTCCCTCTGCTGGTCAAAATTATTGACGCAAAGCAGGACTTGAGTATTCAGGTGCATCCCGATGATGCTTATGTGAAGGAGCATGAAAGCTGTCCCTATGGAAAGACGGAGTGCTGGTATGTGATGGACTGCCCTGAAGATGCAAAACTGGTTATTGGGCATCATGCAAAGACAAGGCAGGAGCTTGCCGATATGATTCATGAGGGTCGGTATGAGGAGCTGATCAGACAGATTCCCATTAAAAAGGGCGATTTTATCCAGATTACGCCCGGTACGGTACATGCCATCAAGGGCGGATTTACCATTCTGGAAACACAGCAGAGCAGTGATATTACCTACCGCGTATACGATTACGGCAGGCTTGTGGACGGAAAAGAAAGACCCCTTCACGTAAAGCAGAGCATTGACGTTATCAATGTGCCGGACAAGGCGGGAGATGAGGCGGTCAGCCATACGGACGGGCTGCCGGACGATACGATGAACATGCTGATTGCATGTGATTTTTACAAGGTTTGGAAGCTAAATGTAAAAACAGAAGTGAAGGTGGAACAGAAGTATCCCTTCCTTTTAGCAAGCGTGTTGGAGGGAGAAGGAAGTGTAAACGGCACGACAGTGAAAAAAGGTGCGCATTTCATTCTGCCCGCAGGCTATGGGGAGGCAGTGTTTGCAGGCGATATGGAACTGATTTTATCCACGATTTAAAAGAGGTATTAAAATGGCAGAATATGTATTGGACAATGGTGAGATTAAAATAAAGGTGGATTCCCACGGTGCGGAGCTGCGTTCCCTTACCGACTGCAAAAGCGGCAGGGAATACATGTGGTGCGGGGATGCCAAATACTGGGGCAGAGTATCGCCGGTGCTGTTTCCGTTAGTCGGGAGTTATCGGGACGGGCAGTGCAGCTACAATGGCAGAACCCTGCAGATGTCGCAGCACGGTTTTGCGCGGGACATGGAATTTATGCTGACGGAGCAGTGGAAGGATGAAATCTGGTTCTGTCTGTCGGACAAGGAAAACACATGGGAGAACTATCCCTTTGCCTTTTCTTTGGAGATTGGCTACAGGCTTTCGGGCAGAAGCGTCAAAGTGCTGTGGCGTGTTTCTAATCCGGCGGAGGAAGAAATGTATTTTTCCATAGGCGGTCATCCGGCCTTTGCCGCGCCTGTCAGGGAAAAGGACAGGATAACCTGCTATCTGTTATTTGACGGTGTGGAAAAGCTTACGGTGCGCGCTCTCAAGGGCGGCCTGGCGGTGAAGGAGCTGACAGAGCTTGCGCTGGAAGAAGGCGGTATCCTGCCGGTTACAGAGGAGGTTTTTGCAGGCGATGCGCTTGTGATTGAGAACAGCCAGACCGGACAGGTACAGCTCTTGGATGAGGACAAAAAGCCATACCTTACCGTGAAATTTGACGCGCCTCTGTTTGGCGTCTGGACGCCGCCTGGCAAAAACGCACCTTTTATCTGCATAGAACCGTGGTACGGCAGATGCGACAGGGAGGATTTTGACGGCAGCTTAAGCGAGCGTGAGTGGGGCAATGTGCTTTCCGCCGGTCAAACCTTTGAAGCAGCCTATGACATTATAATATAGAAGAAAATGCTTTTGATAAGGACGTCGGTAGCTTGTCAGCGGAGCTGTGCAGGTTCCGGCGTCTTTTATGGTTACTTTATAAAACCTTATCTTCAATTTAAGAAATTGCTCATATGATGTTCACAATTACTGTTTATGATAAGATATGAAATTTTTGGCTCGGAACGGAGAATTTCTATGAGAGAAAGCTGCCGAAAACGCGGGAGTTTTACGGCAACTTAAAAATGATAAACATGAGGAAGGGAATTATGACGAACGAACAATATTATGAATTGATAAAGCCATATGAGGACGTCACACAGCTTATGCTGAAAAGGCTGGAAATTTTGAATCACAGCATATATGACCATGCGATTGAGGAAAAGCCGGTACATCATATGCAGTACCGTATCAAGGAAAAAAGAAGCATTGAGAGTAAGCTGGAGCGTCTTGGACTGACGGACAGCCTGATCAATGCAAAGGACAATTTAAAGGATATCGGCGGTATTCGCGTTATCTGCTATTTTCAGTCGGAAATTTATGAGCTTCTGGCTTCCCTGAAGAGACAGAGCGATTTGATTGTCATTAAGGAGAAGGATTACATGACGAATCCTAAGGAAAGCGGTTACAGAAGCTACCATATTATTTTCGGCGTGCCGCTTCACACGCTGGACGCTATGGAATATTACCCTGTGGAGATACAGTTCCGTACCCTTTCCATGGATTTCTGGTCAAGCTTAGAGCACCGCATCTGTTACAAAAAGGAGCGCACCAACAAGGAAGAACTGTCAAAGCAGCTCAAAACCCTGTCTGAGTCTCTTGCCATGATTGAGGAGGAGATGAGAGGATACATTGAAGAATCTTAAAATTTCACCATAAAAAAGAATTCCTGCAGACGTATCTTTTATTAGAAAAAGCTGTATCCAAAGCTGCCTGCAAATAAGGAATTCGGAAAGGAAACCACGTGACAGAAGGCAGATTTGAAAAATGCATTCGCAATATGAATCGGGGCGACAGGGACGCGCTGAAGGAAGTGTATGAGGAATATGTTTCCTACATTTATGGTATTGTACGGCAGCTTCTGTCAACCCGTGAGGAGGCGGAGGATATTACCAGTGAATTTTTTATCCGCCTGTGGGAAAAATCAGAATCCTACAGAGGGGGCAGCGGGCACAAGGGCTGGATGGCAACGATAGCTCGCAATCTTGCCATAGATTATATTCGCAAGAGAAAGCGCGAAGAAGTGGTAGATTTTTCGGCGGAGCGTGAGACCGAAGAAGGAGGACAGAATTTTTTGGCGCGCAGCGCTGTGCGCGGCGAGAGCAAAATAGAAAAAAGCGTAGAAGATCAGGTGCTTGCGGATATCAGCATGGAGGAAGCCTTGTCGCAGCTAAAGGAGTCGGAGCGGCGGGTGGTACATATGAAAATTATCGCCGATATGACTTTTCAGGAAATAGCGGATATTTTAGAAGAGCCTCTGGGGACTGTGGCGTGGCGTTACAGGGAGGCGGTCAAAAAATTAAGGAGGTGTGGATATGAAGAATCTGGAAGATGAATATAAGCGCTTCAATCAGGAAGAAACGCCGGATTTGTGGAATCGTATCGAAGCGGGTCTGACAGATAAAAAGGCAAAACCGAAAAAAAACATACGCACCTTCAAATACGCTTCTGTCTGTGCGGCGGCGGTTTTGCTCGTCATATTGCTTCCGAGCCTTTATTTTATAGGACTGCATGGCAGGAGTTATGCCGCAGATACAGCGCCGCAGAATAATATGATGCCAGATACCGCAGGAGGCGCTATGAACGGGGCGGCCGCGGATAACAGTGAATTTTTGTATGAAGCGGACTGCAGTGAGCAGGACGATGGGGAGAGGAACGAAGAAACTGCCGATTCTGTCGGGCAATGCGAGCAGGAGACGGGAGAACGAAGTGAGGCTTCCGCCAGTATTGTGCAGGATGCAAATAATGATACGGCAGATAAGGAGCAGAGTGGAAGCAATACGGCAAGCGGCAGCATCTCCCCTGCTGAAGAAGACAAAGACGGCGTATCGGGTACGCCGGAAGACATCGTAAGTGCAACGGAACCGCCAACAAACGGCGGCGTGGAGACGGAAAATGCTGCTGCGCCGCTTTCCGGCAAAATGGAAGTGACGAATGCGGAGCAAAAGGACGGGCGCACGGTTTATTACCTGCGCACAGAAGATGGCCGGACAGTATCCGCCGTGTTTGGCGAAGAGACAGGGACAGAGCTTCAGACAGGCGAGACATACCTGTTTACCTTAAAGGCTTCGGGGGAAGAGGCGTGGGAATATGTAATTGAAGCGGCAGAAACCGTGCCGGAAATGTAATGATTATAATTGACAAAAGCGTAAAAATAGCCTTATCACCTAAGCGATAAGGCTAGAATTTTCAAGCCGGACATTTATTAGACACTTCCGGTAAGCGAACAATATTTTCGAGCCGTATATTTATTAGTCGCAAACGGTGTGCGAACAATATTTTCGATGGCGGATTGCTCCGTCTCTGATAGTATTATATTAAATTGCGTAAAATATGTCAAATATATTTTGTAAATTGTAAAATAAAAGGAAAGGGCATAGTCAAAAGTGACTATGCCGGATTCCACCACTTCAGCACGTTCACGATATGCTCATCCCAGTATATCCACTGGTGGTCGCCGGTAGATTCGTGGCAGGACAAATCGTAGCCCAGTTTTTGCACTTCGCGCCATGCGGTTTTATTTTCTTCATACAAAAAGTCTTCGGTTCCGCACCATGCGTAGAGCTTCGGCAGCGGTTTGCCGGAGGCTTTTAATTCTTTTGCGAGATAGAGCAAGTCATTTTTTGTGCCGGCGATGTGCGTCGGGTCACCGAAGATGCCCTCCCAAAGGCTGCGGCGTTCGGTTTTCAGTTCCTGTTTCATCCGCTCATTCTCTGCCATATGGAGTGCTCCGGAAAGGGACGCGCCTGCGCCAAAGGTATCGGAGGCGGCGAGAGCCAGCTTCCATGCGCCGTAGCCGCCCATGGAAAGACCTGCGGCGAGGGTATCTTCACGTTTGTCCGACATATTCGGAAAGAAGTCGCGGCAGATTGCAGGCAGTTCTTTTGAAATAAAGGTAAAATAGTTCATGCCATATGTCGTGTCCGTGTAAAAGCCCAGATGGGTGGTGGGCATAACGACGGCGATGCCAAGGTTGCTCACATACCGCTCAATTGAAGTGCGGCGCTGCCAGATAGTGTGGTCGTCGCTCATACCGTGGAGAAGATAGAGGGTGGGATATTTGCCGGCCCTTCTTTTGCCCTCCATGCCAATCTGCGAATAAGTCTGCTGCGGCAGAATAACGTCCATATTCATGCACATGCCAAGTACGTCTGAAAAAAAGTCAACATGCAGTAAAGCCATAAGAACCTCCCGTAATACACTTATTTTTTAATTTTTATTATAAATGATGCAATTAAGTGTTGCAATAGAGGGGTAAATGACATTATAGTAAATGTAGAGGAATTTAGTTATTTACACAAAAGAAACATAATAAACTTTTTACATGCGGTACTTGTGGAAAGTGCATGCGAAGAGGGGGTCAATATGGAAATTTACGGCATAGGGCAAAGAATCAGGGAAGAAAGAGTCAGACAGAAATTTTCACAGGAGGAGTTGAGTTACGGTATCTGCGCTGTATCGACGCTGTCGCGCTTGGAAAACGGAGTGCAGAAGCCGGGTCTGAAGGTGCAGGAAGCTCTTTTGGAGAGGCTGGGCTGCAGCACGGAAAACCTGGTGTTTTTTGCAAATGAAGATGAAGGGAGAAAACATTTTCTTGAGGTGGATATGGGATTCCGACTCATGAACTATGAATTTGATTCTGATTTGCAAAAGGAACTGGAAGAATATGAAAAGCTGATACAGGTGCGTGGCGTGGGCAGCAATCTGGAACAGCAGTATTATCTGATGGTGAAGGCAATGTATGAATTACATACGAAGAAGCAGACGCCGGAGCAGGTTTATGCGATGCTGAAGAAGGCGCTTCTTTTGACTATGCCTGATTTTAAAGCAAAGAAATTGTATGGTATTCGCCTGATGACGCTGACGGAAATCAATATTCTGAATGACATGGCAGTCACCCTATACGAGATGAAAAGTACGGGACTGGCGATGAAGTATATATTTTTTTTGACGGACTATGTAGAAAAAAGTAATTTCAGCAGAGATGTGCTGGTAAAAAGATATCCCATGCTGCTGGTTAATCTAGCAAAGCTGGAAATCAAGTTAGAGGATTTTGAACAGGTATTTTATAACTGCCAAAAAGGAATTGCCTTTTGCAAGGAATGTGGGAGAATGGTGCCATTGGCAGAATTATATTATTATAAGGCAGTTGCATGTGTAAGACTTGGCAGAAGGAAAACAGCCATGGAGAGTTACGAACATGCAATCTGCCTGTTGAAGATAAGAGATAAAAACGAATTTGCCAAGCAAATTCAAAAAGAATATCAGAGTGTGCTTACACACTTGCGATGCACATCGGCAGGTCAACTACACCAACCGGAGGCCCATCATAATCCCCGCAAGCCTGAAGCGGAGCAAAAAACGAAATCTGACCAGCCAGTGTGATAATGCCAAGTGCGATAATAATTGCTTTTTTCATTAGTATACCTCCTTAAGTGGGTGATTTATATTACGAAACGTAGTATAGAAAATTTTGTACCGGATTGTCAGGGATATTTGTTACGGGCGGAATTTGCACTATATGATGTGGGAAAACATGTGTACTTTAATAAAAGAAAGTTCTGCCGTGGCTGTTTGTGGCGGCAATTGCTGCGCAAAGCAGCCGAGGCGGAGCAGAACGCACGTGATTTTCTCTTGTTGTATTTGGAAAAAATGCAGAACGGACTTTGAATGGAGATTTCTGCGTAGAGGTGTTTTCAGAAGTTCGTCTATGCTTCTTTTTTATCCAGTGAACCAATGTGTTCCACAAACCGCCAGATGAGAAGTAGAAAGTATAGATTTTTTACCGTTAAATTTTTAATGTTTTTTAATAGAATTATATAGTCTGGCATGATACAATGTAGCTGATGGACATTTTTATAAAATGAGATTTTATAAGGAGCAGCTACGATGGATAAGAAAGTTGATATTATAAAGGACGCTGATGGTAAAAGCATTATAGTCATCAATGATATGCGCTTTAAGGGAAGGCGGAGTGTGGACTGGAACATTGTTGAGGACTGTCTGAAAGAATATATCGGGGAGTGTGCTGAGATTACGGAAACATCTGATGTGGTATACATAGGTGCGGATTTTCCGGACGAGTTTGCGCATTCCAAAGATACAAAGGAGCTAAGGGGCGCAAATATGTATGCAAAGGCAAATTCTTCAAGCATTATCAGGGAGATGATTGAAATTGCTACGAATAAAACTTTTGCAGAGAATTATGCGCAAAAACATAGCACAGATGCAAAATTCGGTTGGTATAGGTATGACACACGTTTTGCAATACCTGTTTATGATGATACAGGCGAGCTGGTTAGGTACAATGTTTTTAAGGCAAGAATATTGGTGCGCCATGCAAAGGATGGGAAACTGTATCTGTATGATATTTTAAGAACAAAAAAAGAAACGAGCAAGCCGCTTGAGCAATAGCTGTACGGTCGAAAAACTCATTTCTTTATAATCCATATTTTAAAGGCATACAGCAGTTTTGTCAAGTGAAAAAGGATGGAAATGCCGTTTCGGGAGATGAAGCGGCGGCTAGGCATAGGAAAAGGGACAGTTCAAGTCAAACTGTCCCTTTTTATGCATTAATAAATGAATTATTCTAACACATCAAAGGCGGTTCCCTTCGCCCACGGACTGCCCACGTCGCAGCACCCGTGATGATACTGCCTGCTCACGCTTTCGGGCGCGTTTTCTTCACTGACCCGAAGCTTCAGGCGGCTTTCTTCCTTTTCACAGAATCCGTCCAACAGCCGAATAATATTTTGAATATCTGTAGAATCTGATGTCATGAGAATACCTCCTAATGCTTTTTTATAAATTAGCCTGCTTGCTACATTTTTGCTTTCTAAAATTACTTATCACCATAGTGGGTACGGCATTGTAGAATTTCAATTCTGTCATCAACGATACGATAGACAAGCCGGTTACAATCATCTATTCGGCGGCTCCAATAGCCATGCAGATTGTTGTTTAATGGTTCCGGTTTTCCAATGCCTGTATGGCGTTGCGTTCAATATCCCGCAATAACTGGTTAATGCGCTTTAATACTTTTTATTTTGTGTCTGCCAGTAGAGATAATCTTCTCAGGCAAAATCATCCCATGTTTTAATTATTATCAACCTCAATCAATTCATGTACAGTGCCGCCGCTTTTTTTCATGCGTTCTTTTGCAGCTAATATGTGCTTGTTGTTTCAGTGTGTCATCGACACGGATATTTAAGTTAGCCATATGCATTTGAACCTCTCTGTATTAAGTAGAATACCACAAAATTCATATTTATCAATACAATATACAAAAAAAATACGAAGGTTAGAAAGCAAATATAAATTTAGCAATGGCATGGATCGGGAAATATAATTTTTTAAATGCGTTGCCTGATTTGTTATGGACTTTTTTTTCATTTTGAGTAAAATAATTTCCCAAATTATTGTTGTATGGAAGAAAAGAAGGACATTGGAGGAACGAGCCATGAGCGGTTTACAAAAGAAAAACCAAGGTATGGAAGGACAGGGAAGGAAAAAGCGGCTGCATAAAAAAGCGGGCGGAAAGCAGTGGAGGCGCCGGTTTTCCGGCATCCTGTGCATATACCTGTCGATAATACTGCTTTTATCCGACAGTCTGCCCGCTTACGCGGCAGGGGCGGACATATCCGCGGGGGACGGCATTTTATGGGAAGCTGGAAACTCTGACGGAGAAACTGAAAGTGAAAGTGGTTCCGCAGGTGACGACGGTTTTGCAGGCGGCTGTGTCTCCGAGGGTGAAGGTGACCCCACAGGCGATAGTGTTTCAGCGGGCGACGGTGGTTCCATAGGCGACGGCAGCTTTGACGGCAGCAGTGTCTCCGCAGGGGATGGTCTGTCCGTTTCCGCGGGGGATGGCCTGTCCGTCTCTGCCGGGGATGCGGATATCAGGGAAGCCAGGGAGCCGGAAAGTTTCTATAAAGAGCCGGAGCCGGAAAATTACGGGGAGCTGGTATCCTACGATGCGTACAGCCGCACCTACCATGCGGGCGGAAACCAGTATGTGACGGTCATCGGGAATGACGGCACGACTTACATAGATGAGGATGGCGCACTGCGCCGTGTGGACAATGCCCTTGTGGAAAACCCTGTGTCGCTGTTCGGCATGTTTGGCGGCGCGGGTACATCCTACATGAACAGCGCAAACGCTTATACTGTGTTGTTCCCCGAAAACATGGCGGCTTATGGCGGCCAGAGCAACACAGGTGAAGGCGGTTTTGGCGAAAATGGCGGCAGCGGCATTGCTATTCTTTGCGGGGATTTCCAGATGATGATTTACCCTGCGGAGGGCAGCTTTGCAGGCGGCATTGCGCGTGGGAATGCCATCCGCTACAGCGATGTGTTCCCTAGCGTGGATTATCAGTACACGGTGTTTGGAAACAGCGTGAAGGAGGACATTATCCTTCTGGAAAAAGGGGAGAAAAACAGTTTCTCCTATTACGTGGACTCATGCGGACTTTCCGCGACCTTAACCGGTAATACCCTATATCTGCATGAAGCGGGGGCTGACCCTGAGCGGGAGGCGGTGTTTGTGCTGGAAGCGCCTGAGATGGAGGACGCTGCGGGAGAAATCAGTTTCGGCGTAAAGATGACGCTTTCAGAGGCGGACGGACTGTACCTTGTGACCGTCACGGCGGACAGGGAATGGCTGGATGCGCCGGAGCGCATCTATCCCGTGCGCATAGACCCAACCGCCATACAGGTATCCGGCAGCGCCATACGTCTTGCCTGCGCGGAGGAGGGAAGCCCGAATAAGGTCATCGGGGACAATCAGTACCCCTATGCGGGCTATGACGA
>CAMWLB010000093.1 GCA_947174985.1 uncultured Lachnospiraceae bacterium
ATGGGGATAAGAGACATCTTTATATTTAAATCCGGACGCCATCTTAGGGATTTTATTCATTAAGCCCCAAAATTCACTTACGAAAATGTTGGAAACGCCAGAGGAATATGTCCAAAACCAAAAAACTCATTGTGAAACTATATTAAACAATTTAAAGCGGGGATTGCCTATATATATGCTGGAAAACAATTTTAAATACTATAAGACGATTTCCAGCTCTGAAACATAAATAAAATTGTAAAATAGAAGAAAAACTTTTTCACAAAGTAGAACAGGGATGTTCACAGAAACAGTCTTGTTTTCGGTCGGCGGTATTTTTCCCAGTGCTTTGCAGTTGCATATCCATCTTTGTACATGCGTAAGCCCATTTTGCAGACAGGGGTGCCGTCACTGGAAAAAGTTTTGAAGCAATACCGGAATCATCTTTCCAAAGTTGGGAAAAGAAATCTCAGAGTTCAGATAATTAAAGGGTTAGAGATTCCGAGAGTCTATATTAACAGAAGGGAGAAATGATATGTTTATTTGTCAGTTTAATGGGGAAGCGGAGGGAGAATCGATCACAAATATAACGACATTGTTCGATCAGTATAGAGAACGGAATATTCACGCCACGGTTGCTGCGGCATGGAGGGATCGTTTTCCGATTCCGTTTTCCCGCCTAACAGTTACTCCGCAATCGTATACAATGTTGGCGGATAGAAAGAGTCAGAGCTGTGTTGCCAGTCAGTTTGTCATATCTTCGCCGTTAGTGGGCTGTCCTATGGTGATGTCGTATGACACAGAGAATCAGCATGCGTATGTGTGTCATGCATCCGGTGGACTGTCGGAGGATATGTCAGATGTGCTTAGGGGCAGAGAAAACAAAAAAAACAATCGTATTTTGCTGATGACGCCGATTCTTAGTTCGGAAGGTGATGTGGTAGACGGTGTGTACACGGATATAGTCACTGCTCTGCTGGGAATGGGATATGGAACGAATGACATCTGTCTGATTGACGGAATGAAACTGGCCTCCATGGTCTGGATGAGTGGGAGCGGTGATTTTGCAGTTGCTTAATAACTTCTCTGAATCTCCATGAACGAGGTTCCGTCTGCAACTCCAGCAATGTTTTGCCAGCCAGTAATAGCGAAATGCCACTCAAAGATTTAATATATTGACGACCTCCTTTTTGTTTGATATATTGCAAGTAATCAAATGCTTGTAAAATTTCCTGCTAAAACACGGGAAATAGTCAATATAGACAAAAACGGGCTCCGAAGCAGTGGCAAGTCGCCCTTATTTTGTCTATATTGACTATTTCCGTTACTTGCATAAAACTTTTTACAAGTATTTGTAATAAGAACCGAAAGGAAGGAGAAAAAGGATGCTGGAATTTAAATATGACACACAACTACTGATTGAAGGAGAAGACCTCGATGAGGATGTAATAAGCGACTACTTCACGGAGAATTTTAAAGGAGACTGTCTTTTAGCAGTCGGTGACGAGGAGCTGATTAAGATTCATTATCATACAAACGAGCCTTGGAAGGTATTGGAATACTGTGCTTCTCTTGGAGAAATCTATGACATTGTAGTGGAGGATATGGACCGCCAGTCGAGAGGTTTAAAAGGTTAATCAATATTTATTTTATTAGGTATTGTATTTTGGCGCAAAGGATGCTATGATAAGAATGATTAAAAAGAAGCATGGAAAAGTAGCTTTATAACAATAGTAGGAGCACGGAGGCTCCGTCAGTCAGCAAAGGAGTGATTTTATGGGTATTAGTATTAATGTGGGAAATACGAGTCAGAATTATTCGTATTTATTCCAGAGTGCAAGCGGGGGCAGTCTTGGTAATCTGAATTTCATATCAGATTATGCAAGTATCAAGAATGGCAGCTATGGTAAGCTGATGAAAGCTTATTACGGTTCAGGCCAAAGTTCAAGTGTAAGTGCAACGTCAACGGCATCTGGTGAGAGTAGCAGCAAGAGCCGCACAAGCAATGTGCTTGACAGAATTTTGCAAGAGAAGAGAAATCCGAAGGTTTCCAAAGATACGCAGGAGGCAAATGCCAAGCTGACATCAGGGCTTTCAGACTTGAAGACTTCTACGTCAGCATTGCGGAATGATAGCACTTATACGGATACGCCAAATGGCAAGAGTGCAGCAGACAAGGTAGTTTCTGCGGTGAAAGCTTATGTGTCGGATTATAATAATGTTGTGAGCGCGGCAAAAGGTTCCACGTTGACAAACAAGACAGCATATGTGGCAAATATGATGAGCAGTACGGCTGCGAATGCTGATAAGCTTGCAGAGATTGGTATCACAGTTAATTCAAATGGGACGATTGATCTTGATGAGGGCACGCTGAAGAAAGCCGGTGTTGATAAGGTACAGGAGTTGTTTTCAGCAAAAGATGTTACGAGCTATGGTTCTTCAGTTGCATCGCGTCTTCAGTTTGCAGGTGCTGCATCCGGTACAGATTCTACGTCAAGCAGTACGGAAACAAGTAGTGCGGCAGCTTCCAGTGCAGCTTCCCTCAAGGCAGACGGCAAAGCGTTGGCATCTGACAGCTTATATGAAAAAGTAAAGGATAAAGACGGTAATGAGACCGGTAAATATGACATTGACAAAATTTTTGCTACGGCAAAGAGTTTTGTAAGTAATTACAATAGCATGTTTGATACCGCTGAATCCAGTTCAAATTCCGGTGTATTAGCAAATTTATCTTACATTAGAGAAAAAACAGCAAGCAATGCAGATGCATTGAAGCAGTTTGGAATCAATGTGAACGCTAAGGGCAGAATGACGATTGATGAGAACACATTTAAAAATTCAGATATGTCCAAGGTACAGAGATTTTTCCAAGGCTATGGTTCTTCTGTTGCCACCAACGCATCACTTGTAGACTATTATATGACTACACAGGCGAATGCTGCGAATGGTTATACATCTGATGGAGCCTATAATGTACAGGGAAATGCTCGTTATGCCAGTGCCGTATAATCGGTTCAGGAAAAGATAAAAGCAAAGAGGATGCAAAATTTGCATCCTCTTTATTTTTATACTTATATACCCATTTTCTATTGTGCAGGACCATATGTAAAGGTAATGGAAAGTGTTTCCATGTGGCTGAGGTCCGCATTGTCTACAATGACGGGTAAAACATTGGATGTATTGCCATCAACGGTACGAGCCTCTGGCGGAACCGTGGTAACCCATTCATTGAAGATATTGACGCGGGTACACTTTTGGTCATCAGAGGTGGTGTAAGGATTGGCTGTAAGTGTATAGGGCTCTCCGTTCACGGCAAGCTCTGTAATGGTAACGATGTAACCGGGATAAAGAATCTCGCCGTTACCGATAGCCAGTGCGCAGAAAGCGGTTCCGTTGGCAAAGCCCCCACCGGTTTTTGTAAAGTCAAGGCTTACCGTATAAGTACCTTCGCCGGTAACTTCTACATCCGTTGCCACCAGTCCGTCCGTCTTGGAAGCGGGGTCATACGTATCGCCGACACTGTACATAATGCCCCAGTCGCTTGAATTAAACATAATCCATGCTACAGCGGTGCTGGTATCTTCCGCATCAAATGCGGTATCTTCAAACTTGCTGACAGCATTTGCTTCGGCGATTTCAATGGCGGACTGTGCTGTCGCCTTGATTTCCTCCTCTGTCAGGGAAGCTTGTGCGGAGTAACGTCTCTCTAAGAAAAGATTTGCCACATCTTCGTCTATCATTTTAAGTTCTCTTCTGATAAACAGATTGCTGCAATCCCAAAGCATGGGGCAGTAACCATACAAATCGCAGTTGTAAAGAAAATTACTTAAAAAGTCACAGATATTGTCTTTCACAGTGCCGTCGTCCCGCATTGCTACAGCATATTCACCGATGATAACGCCATAGCCCTGTTCTGTGAATTTGCTCATCATTTCAAGCAGAGTGTTCTGCTCGCCGTAGTTTCTCTTTGTACCCCATACAGAAAGACTGGAATTACCGCAATAGCCCCATGGCGTATAGTAATGTACGGAAACAATCAGCTTATCTTTTGCTGTATCTGTGGGCATAACAAAACGGTTGTCGCAGGTTTTTTGGATATCCGTATTATATCCGGCAATCAATAAAAACCGCTGTGCATTGTTGCCGCCGGTGCCGCGGACAGTATCCACAAACGTCTGATTGATAAGGTTCGTCATCTCATAACATTCCTGCTCGGAAAGGGTACCAGAATCCGCCGCCACGTCCACATCGTTTAGACGGCTGCCCAGTTCTTCATTGGCAGATTCAAAAATCAGGTAGTCGGAATATTCCTTATATCTCTCCGCAATCTGCGTCCACATGGACACATAGAGATCCATTGCCTGTTTGCGGGTTTCTTCACTGGCAGAACCAAACATGCCCCACCAGCTTCCGTCCCAGTGGTCGTTGATGATTACATACATGTCTTCATTAAGGGCATAATTGATGATTTCCTCCACGCGGTTTAAGTAATCCTCCCGGATAGTGTAATCACCGTTCTCATAGTCCATTGCGTTTGTCCATGCAACCGGAATTCGGAGAGAATCGAAACCGGCATTTTTCATGGCGGTAATCATTTCCTGTGTGGTAACCGGCTGTCCCCAGTAGGTTTCGTAGGAGGAAACTGCAGCAGTGGTGCCGAAAGCGCTGCGTCCATATGCTTCCATGGTGTTGCCCAGATTGATGCCATTGCCCATCAGGGTTACAACTTCAAGAGAGGTAAGCTCTTTGCGGACATAACCGCTGTCCCACGTCTCTATGCCGTTGGCGGAAAGGTGCTGGTACTTTTTGTCAGAAGCAGCGAAAGGTCCTAAGTGGGCAATCTTCATAACTGCCATAGTCAGACCGAAGAGCCCGAGAACTCCTGCAACAATGCAAATGATAAGATTGCATGATTTTGATTTTTTCATTATAACCTCCTAAAACTAAAGTAATATCTCATCCATGGATTCAAACAGCTTATTGATATCGATTGGCTTTGCTATATGACCATTCATTCCACAGGCAATCGCTTCCCGTTTATCCTCTTCAAAGGCATTGGCCGTCATTGCCACAATAGGGATGGAAGCCAATTCTTTGTTTTCCAGCTGACGAATTGCCTTTGTTGCTTCATAACCGTTCATAACCGGCATTTGGACATCCATAAGAATTAACCGATAATATCCCGGGGCAGATTGCTTCAGCATATCCACAGCAGCCTGCCCATTGCTGGCAACCTCTATCGATAATCCTGCCTCGCTTAAAATTTCTACGGCGATTTCCTGATTCAGTTCATTATCCTCTGCAAGCAAAATACGTCCGGTATGAAGTTTTCTTGATTTTTGGCTGACATTGCTGTCGTTTTCTTCGTTTGTGTTTAAGACAGAATGCAGACAAGAGGTCAGCTCGGTCAAAAACAGCGGTTTGCCGCAAAATGCCGCGACGCCGGCTTCTCTTGCTTCATTTTCAATATCAGACCAGTCGTAAGCTGTCAGCACAATAATTGGTGCATTGTCGCCTGCTTCTTCTCGGATTCTGCGGGTCACTTCGATGCCATTCATGTCGGGCAGCAGCCAGTCAATAATGTATACATTGTAATTGTCTTTCTGTGTGGCGGCCTGATGTGTGCGCAGCAAGGCTTCTTTACCTGATAATGTCCATTCTGCGCGCATGCCAAGCTGTTTCAGCATATAGGTAACGCTGTCACAGGTATTAAAATCGTCATCCACTACAAGTGCCCTGCAATTTTTTAATTCCGGTATATCCTGCAGAGCTTTGACTTCGGAATTTAAGCGGAAGGTAAAAGATGCGATGAACTCGGTGCCTACACCCTGTTTACTTTTTACTTCAATCGTGCCGTTCATCATATCTACGATGTTTTTGGTGATTGCCATTCCGAGACCGGTTCCCGGGATTCCGCTGAGAGTGCTATTCTTTTCTCTCTCAAAGGGTTCAAAAATGTGGGCTACAAATTCTTCACTCATGCCAATACCGGTATCCTTGATGCGGAATTCATAGCTAGCGTGGCCTGCCGACGCGCCGGGTTTTTCCGTGACCTGCATGCTGACAGTACCGCCCACACCTGTATATTTAACGGAGTTGCCGAGCAGATTTAAAAGAACCTGATTCAGCCGCAGCTTGTCACAATAAATCTCTTCATGCATGACATCTATGGTATCCATGTAAAGTTCAAGCTGCTTTGCACGAACATCTGCCTGCAGGATGTTGCGCAGTCCGTGGAGAATATCCGGCAGGCTGCAGAGATTTTCCTCCAGATGCATCTTGCCGCTTTCAATACGACTCATATCCAGAATATCATTAATCAGGCTTAACAGATGATTTCCAGACGCCATAATTTTCTTGAGATATTCTTCTACTTGTTCCTGTCGGTCAATATGATTCAGTGCCAGTGTCGTAAAGCCTACAATAGCGTTCATCGGCGTGCGGATATCATGTGACATATTAGAGAGAAATACACTTTTTGCTTTGCTTGCCTTGTTTGCCTGCAGGAGCGCATCCTCAAGCAGATTTTTCTGTTCCATTTCATTTCGGATTTCCTCATTGACATTGCGGAAACCTAAAAGAATTCCGTAATCCTCATCCCATGTACCTGCATACACGGCTCTCATCTGATAATATTTTATCTCATTGTTTTTGTAAACGCGGTAATTGACGCAGTATAGTTTTTTGTCTGACAGCTCATTTTTCAAATTGTCCAAAGAAGCAGCATGCCGAAGCATTTCCCTGTCATCTTCATGGACGGAGTTCTGTACGTAAAGCTCAATGTTTTCCTGAAGGGATATACTTTCGCTAAATGCAGAATTAATAATTTTTCCGTTTTTATCCTGAAGTGGGAAACCCATGCCTGTGTTGAGGTTAATAAAGTAAACTACATTGTAATCTATGCTCAATGCCTGAAGCAGCCTTATCTGGCGGCGTTCATTCTTCTTTTCCTGCAGTTTTTGAGCGGTACAGTCTAAAAGGAAGCGCTGATAAAATAACCTGCCATTTTCCTTTAGGAGCTTGACGTTGCCCATAATATGCAGTATTTCACCGTCCTCGTGCTGTACGCGGTACTCTACGCTGACGCTGTCCCCTTCTTTCTTTAATTCCTGAATGGATTCCCGAAGCTTTGTCCGGTCTTCTTCCATGACAGAGGCGGCAAACATGTCAAAGCCTTCCTTCACCAGATCGTCTTCTGACTCGTAGCCCAGAATTTTGAGTGCAGCCCGATTTATGCTGAGTATCTGGGTGCCATCTAATGAATGGCAGATTACGCCGCAGTCTATGGTAGTAAAAATGGTTTCTAAGGTATGGTTTTTCTGCAGGATTTCCTGTTTGTAAAGTTGTTCCTGTGTGACATCAATTGCCACGCCCACGGTTCCCATTACGCTTCCGTCCAAGTCATACAAGGGGGATTTATAAGTCATAAGTGTTCGTGTGCCATCCTTGGTTTTGATGATTTCTTCGGAGACACAGGTTTCCTCTTTTTGCATGACTTCCCGTTCCGATTCAATACATGCAGGGTCGTCATGTTCCACATCCCAGATATAGGCGTGTCCGCGTCCCTCTACCTGTTCTTTGGTTTTATTAACCGTTTTGCAGAAGCTGTCGTTTACCTTTTCGTGAATGCCATTCTTATCTTTATACCATATAAGGTTGGGGATATGGTTGATGGTAGCGTCGAAATAATGGCTGGTCTCCCAAAAGTCCTTGCTCATTTTACAGGTTTGCTGCCACCTTAAGAAGCGGAAGCGGATTTCATCTTCTGACAGGGGATTTATCCATATATCTTTTACTTCCGGCAGAAAATCTGTTAAAAGGGTAACTTGCTCTTTGTCAACAAGTAAAATAATTTCTGCCGTTTTACTTTTACAAGATAACAATGTCTGCAAAGTTTCCTGTACATTCATGTCATGTAAATAAGCAAAAATCACATCTGCCTCAGCTGTCAAAGCCTTTTCCGGGTTATCGCTTTCAGAAAAAGTATGCGTAAAATGTGCAAGAGGGGACATTTCCCTGATAATTTCAAAGTTTCTGTTATGATGACCTGTTAAATAGAAATGGATATGGCAATGGTACATATCAATTTCCTCCCGAGTAATTATTGTGTTTACCAATTTGATACTATAGATATTATCATTTTAACAAGCGTGCGGGGCCGTGTCAATATTCTGAAAATTACCTTTTATAATAATCTTTTATTGGCATAAGCATGGGGGGTTGTGTATAATTACCATGAGAAATGTAAGAAACGAGGATAAGATAAAATTGAAAGAAAAGCATATTTTCAGCGGCGTTATGCTGCGGGCGCTGCTGTTTCCGCTTATTATCGAACAGATTTTAAATTCCCTTATGGGGACGGTCGATACCGTGATGGTGAGCAATGTGGGTCCGGCGGCTATGTCTGCAGTTTCGCTGGTTGATTCCATCAATATATTACTGATTCAGGCGTTCGCTGCATTGGCAGCAGGGGGCTGCATTGTCTGTTCCCAGTACATCGGCAAAAAGAATGAGGAAGCGGCAAATCAGGCAGCCAGACAGGTTTTGCTGGTTATCTTTGCGATTTCGACAGTAATTGCCATAATCTGTCTTGTTTTTAACAGAGGGCTTCTGCATCTGATATTTGGTTCGGTGGAGGCGGATGTCATGGAGGCAGGCGTCACTTATTTCTTCTATACAGCGCTTTCCTTTCCCTTTATTGCTCTCTATAACGGAGGCGCGGCAGTTTACCGTGCGCAGGGAAATGCAAAACGCCCGATGCTGATATCCATAACCTCTAACTTTATCAATATAGGCGGCAATGCCCTGTTTATCTGGGTTTTTCGAATGGGAGTGACAGGAGTGGCTGTGGCAACACTCGTTTCGAGAGTGTTCAGTGCAGTGATGGTGCTTTTACTTTTGCGGAAACCGGGGCAGATGATATGTGTAAACCATTACAGAAGGCTTCGCCCCGATAAATATCTGATAGGAAAAATACTGGCGGTGGGTGTACCCTCCGGCGTAGAAAACAGTATGTTCCAGTTTGGAAAGCTTGCAATCCAGTCTACGGTCTCCACCATGGGAACAAGTGCGATTGCGGCACAGGCAATGACAAATATTATGGAGACGCAGAACGGCGTCATTGCAGCAGGTATTGGTATCGGTCTGATGACGGTGGTTGGCCAGTGCATGGGAGCGGGCAGAAAGGATGAGGCGATATATTATGTCCGCAGGCTGACGTTGTTTGCAGAAATCGGTATCATCATAAATTGTCTTTTGGTGTATGCACTTGCCCGCCCGATAACGCAAATTGGCGCAATGGAGACGGAGAGCGCCGCACTCTGCCTGTATATGATGGGATGGATAACGCTGTTTAAGCCGCTTCTATGGGTACTGTCCTTTGTTCCGGCATATGGCATGAGAGCGGCCGGAGACGTTAAGTTTTCCATGCTGGTATCCACGGCTTCCATGTGGATATGCAGGGTCAGTCTGTGCGTATTTTTGGTAAAAGCTTTCCACTTCGGACCAATGGCAGTCTGGATTGGCATGTTTACGGACTGGGGCGTCAGGGCGGTTATCTTTACCTGCCGTCTTCTCAGTAAGAAGTGGCTGGAACATAAGGTCATTTCTTAGGTTATGACTTGTCGGAGATGTTTTTCTGCCTTCCTTGCACTTGACAGCGGCAGAAAACAGCATTATAGTGTAACCATAAATAAACGAGGGAGGTGCGGAATGTATATTATTTCTTGCTAAGGAACTAAATCGTTGCATAGGAAACAGGTGGATACGCGTATCTTTGTTTTTTGTGCTTAGCAGGAATATACATTCTGACATTTCATTTAATTTGCATAAGTCCGCCACGCGGTACATGGATGCAGGAGGTATTCCTGCGTCCTTTTTGTTTTGCGAAATGGAGGATTCTATGTCTTATAT
>CAMWLB010000094.1 GCA_947174985.1 uncultured Lachnospiraceae bacterium
TACAAAAGAAAAATTTAAAAATTATGCAACCTTTTTGAATCCTCAGGGGTATTTCTTATATAAACTGTGTTTAACCGCCGGGCGGAGAAAGGAGAAAGCTTGAAAAAGAGATTGATTTTGCTGCTTCTGACAGCGGCAACAGCATTGTCAATAGGAGCTTGCGGAAAGGAAGCGGTGGTAACAGGCCGTGATAACCCGAAACAGTCCGAACCAGAAACAGAGAAAGAAAAAGGCCAGAAGGAAGATAGAAACGAAGGCAGCAGAGAGGAAGCCGGAAGTGGGGAGAACAGACAGGAGATAGGAGAAAAGGAGGATGAAGATACTTCTTCAGACGTCAGGCTGGGCGGCGATTTTGATGAGAAGTATGACGGCTTTTCTTATCTGAAATGTGAGACTTTGATTTTGAAGCCGGATGAGACCAGAGGCATAACAGAGGAAAAGGAGTTAAAAATATTTCTCCCTGTTGGCGATTATGCCAGCGTGAATGAAAATTATGGCTACGCCGACAGCCGTGGAGTGAATCTGAAGGTATCTTTGGCTCCCTATCTGCGGTGGGATGACGATGAGCATACGCTTGCGCAGGACCTTGCATATGACGTAGAAATGAACTACGACGAATTTTACAGTGCTGATATATATGATTTGGAGTTGTCAAAAATCGAGACAACCGAAAACGGAGCAAGATGTGTGGCAAAATACTGTTACTATGACAGGTGGACCGACTCTTACATGCCGATATACTGTACCTATTATCTGACGAGTGTCGGCGATGAGAAGGTGTTGGTGGAAGTGGAAATCAACCTGATGGATGCAGCGGATGATACGGAAAAAGTGCTGTCGGAACTGGAGAAATTTTACGGTTTTGACATTGCGTGGGATGCAAAAGAGGCACAGAAAAAGCTGGATGATTTTATTGCAGCTGGTGTTCCCGATACCATGAGGGTTTCCACAGGGTATTTGGTGTTTGAGTTACCGAAGTACTGGGAAGCGGATTACAGCTACGACTATGATGTGGACGCCTATGCGCCGGGCGGTTCTGTGACGGAGGCGGGCTGTGGAATCAGCATAACGCGGGATTATATGGGAATGGACAGGGTGGATATCACGGAAATGCTGTCAAGCCAGGATGCGATTGACCGGTATATGGCAGATTTTCAGGAAAATGCCGAATATGACATGGAAGATATGAAGATAGAATACTACGGAAGTACCTGTCTGGGGGAGGCAATGATATTCCGTTTTAAGGCCGAATATGGAGATGCAGAAAATGAAGTGGCTATGTTTTTGATTACCGATGATAATTATTTTTCTGTTATGCTTGTGACAGCGTTTCCCGACAAATTTGAAACGACGATGGAAGTAGCGGAGAACATTCTTGCAAACGGTAAGATGCATTAGGAGAAAGAAAAGAGTTGGAAACATTCTTGCGATAGGATATAATTTTGTCAGAGAGTAAGGCAGACTGTAATTAAGGCAGGGACTATCGGGAGAAAATACATGGGCGCACTAAGGCTTAAGACGGATGAAATCATAGATAAATATGCGGATATGGTTTACCGGATAGCGGTAAATGAGACGGGAAACAGGGAGGATGCACAGGATATTTTTCAGGAGGTATTTCTGCGGCTGGTCCGTTACCGCGACAAAATAGCAAATGAAGAGCATTTAAAGGCGTGGTTAATCAGGGTGACGATTAACTGTGCGAAAAAGCAGAAGGGAAGTTTTTGGAACAGGAAGGTGGCTCCTGTGGAAGAGTCCTCAAAAGAGCAGCCTGATGAGAGGACAGCGGACGCTTATGAGGCGGTAGAAAATGCAGATTCGCCGGTTTTACTGGCGGTGAGAGAACTGCCGGAAAAATACCGCAGCGTCGTGTACCTGTTTTACTATGAGGAAATGAGTATTGCGCAGATAGGAAAGCTTCTGGAAGAAAAAGAATCCACAGTAAAATCCCGCCTCTACAGGGCGCGGGAGATATTAAAAATAAGGCTGAAGGGAGAGAAGCCATGAGTCAACAAAAAGAGCCGGACTACGTATGGGACGGCTGTGAACCGTATAAAGAAGAACTGAGACATGTACATGCGCCGGCAGAACTGGTGGCGCTTACCAAAGAAAAGGCAGCGGCAGAGGAAGGAAAGCAGAAACGGCAAAGGCTGCGCAGAAGAATGTATCTGCCGGCTGTGGCAGCGGCGGCCTTCGCAGTTGTTGTACTGAGTTTTCCACTGTGGCAGAAAGCGCCCCTGAAGGGTTCAGAGACGCCGCTTCAGCCCTATTTGGGAAGTGCCGCGGATATACCGAAAAGCGGGGAGGAAACCGTACTGCAGCAGACGGCGATTCTGCCGGTTGAGCTTTTGCAGGAAAATGCATGGACGGAAGAACTGGAAGGCATACAGGTGAAATTTGTGCAGAAAGACAGCGGCTATATAGCGGCGTTTGCCGGTGAAGCCGGATATACAGTGGTCAGCAGTAAGACGGAGGATTTGGAAACGTTTCGGGAAGAGCTGAAGTTTCTGCTTCAAAATGGAGGAGAATGTGAATGAAGATAGAAAATAATTTGTTTTTACTGATTTTACAAAAGAAGAAAAAAGGAGGCGCCCTGCTTCCCATCCTGCTCTGTCTTGTGCTTGTGGCGGGCATTTTTGGCGGCGGTGTGCTTGCCGGAAGAGCAGGCGTGAAAACGGCAGGAGAAGCCGTTACGGAAGAAGGCGCAGGCGGCAGGGAAGCCGCCGATAGCGACAGAGCATCCGGTGCGGGAGAGTCAGTGGACGGAGCCGGACAGCAGAATGATACACAGGATACCGTGCAGAAGCCGGACGAAGAGGAGTTTGGAGAAAATTATGTCACGAGCACATACCTTGCGGAAATGACAAGGGAAAAGCACGAAGGCGGCAAGTCTCCTTATGGTTATACCTATGGGCCGGCCATCACGGGACTTACGAGAAGCAGTGATATTGTGGTTCCCGTGGGCTTTGACGTGGACAAACTGGATGTAGAATATTGGACGGAAATCCTCAATCTCTATGCGGATCCGGAACTGAAATATGAAATCGGACCGAGTAAATGGGAATATGACAAAGAAAACAAAGCAGTCATTCTTTCTCCCACAAATTATCCGGTGGGACAGATCACCTTCGGTAGTCTGCGGACGGATGTGGTGAGAAGGTATGAGCATGACGATGTGGAATTCTTCCCGAAGGACGCCGGTACAGACTGGGGAAATCTGGGAACCATGTACCTCGCTTCCTATGTTGATTTGGAGACGGGGGAAAAGCTGGAGACGCCGCAGGTGCAGATTGTGTCGTTTGTCGGCGAGCTTTTAGAGACGCCTGTACTTACCTGCACGTATACCGATGACGGAAGGGTGCAGTTTTCATGGACAAAGGTGGAGGGAGCGGAAGAATATTTTATCTGCCGCATGAATTACAGTGAAGAATACGGCTACGACAGTATTATGAGCGCGCTGGCCGTGACGAAGGATACGGAATGGACGTCGGAAGCACCGGAGTATGGCTCCATTATCTTAAACAGCCAGTTCTCCAACTATCTCGTTGCGCAGGAAGACTGGTATGACAAAACGCGCAGGGAGAGCCGCATTGCGGAATACGGCGAGGAGCCGGTTTCTATTTACAAGACGGAGTCAAGGAGCTTTTTCTATGTGGTTGCGGTGAGCGGAGAAGGCACTTCCATGATGAGTAATCCGGTGGACATTCTGGACATACAGAAGAATATACCGGTGACGATTGCGTGGAACACATGGAGGGCAAACGGTTACAGCGTAACCGGCTATGAAAAGGCAGAAGATGTAACGCCCTATGGATATGTTACCATGGCTGATGGCTCGACGGCAATGAAGCTGATTGACTATGACACGGAAAATGCCATGGTAATTGAGGACAGATATATTTTTACCGATGAGAACGGTGAATTTTTGGAGGGCAGAAATGTCAAGGTGCTGAAGATACCTTACCGGATTGAAGGAACGCCCTTTGAAGAAGTGATGGAAGTTGTAGATTATGATGAGAGCAGGCTGGAGGCGGACTTAAAGTATATTGAAGAAAGAGAAGATATGCTCAGGAAGCGCGCCGGTGATATTGTACTGAACCGCAATGTGGAATTTGAAGCAAGTGAAAAGGTTTCCACCAAAATCAGACAGGTGGATTTTGCAGTCACGGCAAACAGTGCGCTCTCGGAATACCTTGCCATCAATATGCTTTCCGGCGTGTCGGTCATAGATGTTTCGGCGTTTCCGGAGGCGGCGGATCCGGATATTCTGTCGGATTCTTTTATGGAGGCATATTACCAGAATCCCCTTATTCTGGGAATCAGTGGTTACAGAACCAATACAGACGGTACTGCCGTGAAGGTGGTTTATGACGATACGGCAGAGGTCAATGAGGTAAAACAGAAGGAAATTAAAGAAAAAACCCTGCAGATTATTTCCCTGATTATCAGACCCGGCATGACGGAACTGGAGAAGGAGCTTGCCATCAACCAGTACCTCTGCGATACTTGTGAGTATGATGAGGCGGCGCTTGAAAATGCAGAGCAGCACAATTACAGGTATGTGGACAGCGAATTTAACGATTCCTTTACTGCTTACGGTGCGTTAATCAATGGCAGATGTGTCTGTGCAGGCTATGCGGGGGCCTTTAAGATTTTAGCGGATGCCGCGGGACTGGAATGTGTTGTGGTGACCGGCACGCTGGAGGGCAATCTGCCGCATGCGTGGAACAAAGTAAGAATCGATGGAGAATGGGAGATTCTGGACGTCACAAACAATGATAATGAATTTTTATCCAATGCGCTTCTCAATCTGCCTGACGAGGCGGGAAGACGCACCCTGACTGAGGACAGTGAATATGTGCTGGATGGCTGTATGCGCAACTACGTGGCGAATAACGGACGCAGGGAGTATTACAGGCTGAACGATATGTATTATGGCTATGATGAAATCGGAGAGAAGCTGGCAGAGCTGATTAATGAAGAAGGAACGGCGCTTTTGCGGACAGAATACGGATTGGATGACGAAACCTTTTCCAAAATCGCACGGGAGGTCTATGCGTCGTTAAAAGAGGATGAAGAATTGTACGGTTATTACTGGATGGGCGTTATTTATCTGACAACAAAAGAACCGGATTAAATCCGGTTCATCGGTAGAAAAAGGGCTGACTGCCGTCCGGCTGGAATTCGTCTTTGAACTCCTCGCGCATTTTACTGTCGGTCAGGCAGGCAGCCTCGCTCTGCAAATCCATATAGCGGATAAAGATATCTTCGAGGGAACAGCCCTGCTCACCGGCAATTTCCGACAGGATGGGTTTCAGCTTTTCGAGCTGGGCGCCCACCTGTACCTTCTGCGGGTCGATGTCGGCAAGGGCTTCCTCAGCATATTTGTTGATACGGGCAAGCATTTTTCTGTCTTCTGCTGTCACAATACCACTCCTTTACAAAATTATTTGTTGATAAAAAATCATCAGATTCTTCGATATTTTATCACCATTCACTTGTGATGTATAGTAATTTTTGTTAAAATGAAAGAAAATCACAAGAAAAGAGGGAATATTGTATGGCGGATATCAGACCCTTTCGGGCAATCAGACCGGCGAAGGGCATGGAAAGCAGCATAGCGGCGCTTCCCTATGATGTGTACAGCCGAAAGGAAGCGAAGGCGGCTGTGGCGGACGCCCCCCATTCCTTTTTGCGGATAGACCGCGCTGAGACACAGCTTCCGGACGATGTAGACACTTATGACGGGCGCGTATACCAGAAGGCGAAGGAGCTGCTTGCAGAGCAGATAGCAAAGGGAGAGTTTATTACGGAGCAGAAACCCTGCTTCTATTTGTACGAGCTTGTAATGGACGGCAGGAGCCAGACAGGAATCGTCGGCTGCGCGTCCATAGACGATTATACAAATAATGCGATAAAAAAACATGAAAATACCAGAGCAGAGAAGGAGGAGGACCGCATCCGGCATGTGGATGTGCTGGACGCGCAGACAGGTCCTATCTTTTTAGCGTACCGCAGAAATGAGAGGCTGAGTGAAATCATCGAAGCGTATAAAGGCGGTATCCCGCTGTATGATTTTGTTTCTGAAGATGCAATCCGCCACAGAGTGTTCTGCATAGACAAGCCGGATGACATAGAAAAAATATCCGCTGTATTTCGGGATATGCAGCAGATTTACATCGCGGATGGACATCACCGCTGCGCCTCAGCCGTAAAAGTAGGATTAAAGCGCAGGACGGAGCATCCCGCTTATACGGGAGAGGAGGAATTTAACTATTTTCTTTCCGTGCTGTTTTCGGACAGCGAGCTGATGATTATGGATTACAACAGGGTGGTAAAGGATTTGAACGGACTCACGAAGGAGCAGTTTCTTGCGAGGCTTTCCGAGTGCTTTACCATAGAAGAGAAAGGCAGTGAGCCGGTCAGACCGGGAGCCAAAGGACAGATGGGAATGTATCTTGAAGGCGGCTGGTATCTGCTGACAGCAAAAGAAAGCGTAAAAAGCGCGGATCCTGTAGCAAACCTTGACGTGTCTATTTTGCAGGATTATGTGCTGGAACCGGTGCTTGGAATCAAAGATCCAAAGACAGATAAAAGGATAGACTTCGTTGGAGGTATCCGAGGCACAAAGGAGCTTGAGAAGAGGGTGAATACGGATATGGCGGCTGCGTTTTCCATGTATCCGACATCCATCGAAGAGCTGTTTACCGTAGCGGATGCCGGACGGCTGATGCCTCCCAAATCCACATGGTTTGAGCCTAAGCTAAGGAGCGGACTGTTTATCCACAGTCTGAAGCAGATTGAAGAAACGCAGCGGGAGGAATTACGATGACAAACAAATTATACAAGCTTATGAACTGGCCGGCGATTGAAGAAATTATATATTCCGAGGCATCCGATCCTCATGCGCTGTTAGGACCGCATACGGTGGGGAGCAGTACTCTGTTTCAGGCATTTTTCCCGGGAGCGGAAAAGGTACAGATTCAGTTTACGGACGATATGTCTGAGAAGGATATGGAAATGGCGGATGAGGACGGCTTTTTTGCTCTTCTTCATCCTGGAAAAAAAACGGGCGGATACCGCTATATTGTCACCATGCCTGATGGCAATGTGGAAATCCGTCAGGATGCGTACAGGCATAACCCCCTGATTACCGCAGAGGATGAAGAAGCGTTTGCCCATGGTGTGCACTATACCGTCTATGAAAAGCTGGGAGCGCATCCCATGACACTGGATGGCGAGGAGGGCGTATATTTTGCCGTGTGGGCGCCGGGCGCGGTCAGGGTTAGCACGGTCGGCGATTTCAATCACTGGGATGGAAGGGTGCATCAGATGCGCAAACTTCCGTCAGGTATCTTTGAAATTTTTATTCCTGACGCAAAGGTGGGGGACAACTATAAATATGAGTTAAAAATGAAAGGCGGACTGACCTACTTAAAGGCGGATCCTTATGGCAACGCCGCCCAGTTAAGACCGGAAACGGCATCCGTGGTTGCCGATTTGCGGGGATTTGCATGGGAGGACGGGGAATGGCTGAAGGCGAGAAAAAGCAGCCAGAAGCCGGCTGCCCCCATTAGTGTATATGAACTTTATCTGGGCAGCTTTACAGAGCCGTCCGAAGGGCGTGAATATGCCACATACAGAGAAATTGCACCGAAGGTGATTGCCTATGTGAAGGAGATGGGGTATACCCATGTGGAGCTTATGCCGATTATGGAGCATCCCTTTGATGCTTCCTGGGGGTATCAGATAATCGGTTACTATGCGCCTACGGCAAGATATGGTACGCCTGCCGATTTTATGTATTTTATCAATGAACTGCACAAGGCGGGAATCGGCGTGATATTAGACTGGGTGCCTGCGCACTTCCCGAGGGATACCTACGGATTGTCTAATTTTGACGGCACTTGCCTGTACGAACATTTTGATCCAAGACAGGGTGCGCATCCGCACTGGGGCACGCTGATTTACAATTACGGGCGCGCTGAGGTAAAGAATTATCTGATTGCCAACGCACTGTTCTGGGTGGAGAAATTCCATGCCGACGGCCTGCGCATGGATGCGGTGGCGTCCATGCTCTATCTGGATTATGGAAAGAATGATGGAGAGTGGGTTGCCAATATTTATGGCGGCAACGAAAACCTGGAGGCAATCGAGTTTATCAAGCATGTCAATTCTATCTTAAAAAAGAGGAATCCCGGCGTACTGAGTATTGCGGAGGAGAGCACCGCATGGCCTATGATTACCGGTGATTTGGACGAGGGCGGACTTGGCTTTGATATTAAGTGGAATATGGGATGGATGAACGACTATCTGCGCTATATCCGCTTTGACCCGTATTTTAGAAGCCATCACCACAGTGAGCTGACCTTCAGCATGATATATACCTACAGTGAAAATTTTATGCTGGTATTCTCACATGATGAAGTGGTGCACGGCAAGGCTTCCATGATTGGAAAAATGCCGGGTGAACGGGAACAAAAATTTGCAGGGCTTCGTTTGAGCTATGCTTATATGATGACACATCCGGGTAAAAAGCTTCTGTTTATGGGGCAGGACATTGCGGAGTTTGACGAGTGGAACGAAGGCAGACGGGTAGAATGGGAGCTGTTGGAGTATCCGGAGCACAAAGGCGTACAGGAGCTTGTCAAGGAATTAAACCGCCTGTACAGGACACTGCCGGCATTGTATGAACTGGATAACCGTCCGGAGGGCTTTGAATGGCTGAACTGTATTGCGGCAAATGAGTGTTACCTGACGTTCCTGCGAAAAGGAAAGAAACGCGAGGATGCACTTTTAGTCATCGCCAATTTCTCCGGCGCGCCCATGAAACTGCAGGTTGGTGTTCCTTATGCGGGCAGCTACAAGGAAATTTTAAACACGGATGCTGCAAAATTCGGCGGTACGGGAGTGGTAAACAGCCGCGCCAAAAAGGCAGCGGCAAAGGAATGGGACGATAAGCCGTATTCCATCAATGTCAATCTGGCGCCCTTGTCGGTGAGTATTTTATCTTACACACCGGAGGCGGACGGTGAGACAAAGAAGAAAGCGCCCGTGGGAGAAAAGAAGGCAAAGTAGGGCGGCAGAAAAAAGTAATGCGGGAGTAAGTTGAATATGGAAGAATTTCTGCAAGGGCTGCCTGAAAAGGCAATGAATCTGGGAATCCGGATTCTTCTGTCGGCTGCGGTGTTTTTTATCGGTATACAGGTGATTAAGCTTCTGCGCCGGATTTTAAAGAAGTCGTTACAGCGTGCCAAAGCGGATGTGGGAGTCATTCAGTTTTTGGACTCCCTGACAAAGGCAGTTCTGTATGTGGTTTTGATTTTTATGATAGCTTCCGGTTTTGGAGTGGATGCAGCCAGTATTGTGGCCTTGCTCGGTTCTGCCGGTGTGGCAATCGGGCTTGCCATTCAGGGAAGTCTCTCCAACTTTGCGGGCGGTGTACTGATTCTGCTGCTAAAGCCCTTCAAGGTAGGCGATTATATCAAAGAGGATAACAGCGGAAACGAGGGTACAGTGTCGGAAATACAGCTTTTTTATACTAAGCTTACGACGCCGGACAACCGCATTATCGTGTTGCCAAACGGCACGCTTGCAAATACCAGTATGACGAATGTGACGGAGGCTGCGACCAGAAGACTGGACATCTATGTGGGAATTTCCTATGACTCCTCTATAAAACTGGCAAGGGAGGTTCTTGTCGGTATGTTAGCGGCAGATACTGCCACTTTGAAAGATATGGATATGCGCGTTCTTGTGGACGAACTGTCCGAATACGGCATCCGGCTGGGAATTCGCTGCTGGGTAAAACAAGAAGATTACTGGGAAGCCAAGTGGAGGCTGACGGAAGAAACAAAGTATACGCTTGATAAGG
>CAMWLB010000095.1 GCA_947174985.1 uncultured Lachnospiraceae bacterium
ATAATAAATTCTAATGTATAGGCCATTATGCGAAATGGTTCTGACTTAAACCAAAGAAGTCAGGTTGCTATATATAGTATATCTCAATAATGAAACTTTATAGCCAGCGGAGGAATGATATGATATACAAAATAGCTGTGGTCGATGATGAACCAGTGTGGATTGAAATTATGCGTGGAATTGTAAATGATTTTTTTGGCAGCCGATCTATGGAAATTCAGATAGATACGTTTAATAATGCACAGATGCTTTTGGATACAATGTCCGTTCAAAAGGAAGCTGTCGATATTGCGATTCTCGACATAGATATCCCAAACATAAACGGTTTTGAGATTGCAGAGAAATTAAAGACGCAGTACCCCAATATTATTCTTATGTTCTACACCATGCACGAACAATATGTGTTTGATGCGTTCAGTTTTCAGCCCTTCCGATATATCCGCAAGGAATATGCGGCAAGGGAGCTGAAACCCGCATTGGACTCTGCGTTACAGGTCATCGAAAACCGTGCCGAAAAATTCATTATGTTAAAATCCCCGAACGGGATCAGGAATATTGAAATTTCTGAAATTATGTATTTTGAAACAAACAAGCGCAGATGCGATGTTTATTTAAAAGACGGCAGCATAATCAACGTACGCAAAACCATCAAAGAGCTTTATGCGGAAACCGGCGGCGACAGTTTTGTTTTTCTTCACAAAGGAGCTGTCGTGAACGTCAAATACATAAAAATCTGTGCAGCCCTTGATGTGACAATGGCAAACGACGCCAAGTTAATAGTCAGCCGAAACCGTATAAAAGACGTGAAAGCTGCATTCACTAAGTACTGGGGGAACACCGGAGGCGTTTAAAGGAGGAGGCGCGCATACTGCACCTCCTCCCTTTTATTCTCCATTTCCCGTAAGCCTTTCCCCCACGTCTTCTTTCAGTTTCTCCCACTCGTCCTCATGCTCGGTATAATACAGCGGACACTTCTTGCCGCCGCTGTCATAATGCCTTAAGATATCCTGCGGCTCCAGATCATAGGTTTCCAACAGCCAGGCAAGCAGGTTTATCAAGGATTCATAGGTTTCCTTCGTGAATGAACCATCCTCCGCCAGATAGCAGCACTCTATCGAAATAGAATCATAATTTCTCGTCTGCACGGCACAGGCAATTTCATCCAAAGGAATTACCTGTAATATTTCTCCCTCATATCCAATGATAAAATGCGCACTGGCATGGCGCTCGTGCGTATCTTTCAACTGTTCAAAATAACTTCTGTTCTGTGCCGCGCTCGTACCCACATTCGCTGTATAGTGCACAAAAATATTTTCAACTTTTCCCAATGGTTCCCCGGGTCTGGAATACTCATTCGGCGTCAGATAATTCTCCGTCCAATCCGGCTTCACGGGTGGGGAAGATACCTGCTTTTCCTCCCGTGACAGATAGTCACCTATAGATACGGTTCCGGCCGCATTGACAGGTTGTGAGGACCCTTTCTTTAAAAACAGGCTCGTCAGCCACCAGAACAAACACACTGCTGCAAAGGACGCAATCAGGACAATGGACAACTTTCTTCTGCGCTGTAGCTGCTGCAGGCGCTTTTGCCTCTCTCTCGCCGTTTCCGTGCGCTGTACCCGCACATTTGTCTCCACCCGTATTCTTGCGGATTGCGCATATGTATTTGCTTCTACGCGTCTTCTGCTGTTCTGTCCGGAACGCTTTGGATACATATCTGCCTCTACGCGCTTCCTGCTGCCCTGTCCGGCAGCCCGCGGGTAGGCTTCTGCCTCCATAAGTCTTTCCCTGCTCCTTTGAGCAGTTTTCGGGTACGCTTTTCCCTCTACAAATTTCCCTTCTGTCCGCAGTCCGCTTCCCGAGGCAGTTCCTTTCTGCCTGCGCGATGTATTTCTGAAATCCTCCTCCAAATACGGATTTCGCATTCTGGTTAATTCAAGCTGCAGCCCCTTTTCTTCCCGAACCTCTCCCATAAGTATATTCTTCCTTTTGATATCTTTTGTCATTTTAGAGGATGTCCCAAAACTGCAGATTCCTGCATACACAGTTTCGAAACATCCTCTTCGTCTATTATATCAAATTCTCAGAAAAGAAATCTTAAGATTTATTTAGTTTTGTATTAGCTTTTAGTTATGATAATTCCTATTCTTTCCAGTGCAGGCGGTGGAGCTGCCCCTCTGTCTGCATCCCTGCAAAATGGTTCTGCCTGAGAGCTTCGTACAGCACAATAGCAACGGAATTAGACAGGTTCAGCGAACGAATAGAGGTAAGCATCGGAATTCGGATACAAGAATCCTCATGTTCGGTAAGAAGTTCCTCCGGTATACCGGCGCTCTCCTTGCCAAACATGATGAAATCGTCCTCCTGATAAGATACTTCCGTATAAGAATGCTTTGCCTTTGTCGTCGCCATCCAGATTTTTGCATTCGGATGAAGCGCAAGAAATTCCTGATAATTCATGTAGCGCGTCACATTGAGCTGATCCCAGTAATCCATCCCCGCGCGCTTTATGGATTTTTCGTCCAGCCTAAAGCCCAGCGGTTCAATTAAATGGAGGGACGTGCCCGTCGCCACACAGGTTCTCCCGATATTACCCGTGTTTGCCGGAATCTCCGGCTGATGAAGTATGATATGCATAACACCTGCCTACTTTTTCTGTTCTGCCCGAAGCTTCGTGATAAACCGCTCCAGCCGCTCCATCGCAACCTTTAATTTCTCCAGAGAATACGCGTAGGAAATACGAAGGAAACCCTCCCCGCTTTCGCCGAAAGCAGTTCCCGGAACAGCCGCAACCCTTTCCTCCTCCAGAAAACGGTTCGCAAACTCCTCGCTTGTCATGCCGAATTCCTTGATGCAGGGGAACACGTAAAAAGCGCCAAACGGTTCAAAACATTCCAGCCCCATCTCCTTGAATGCATGCATCAGATACCGCCTTCTCTGGTTGTAAGCGGTACGCATCTCAATAATATCCTCTTCTCCGTTGCGAAGCGCCTCAATACCGGCATACTGCCCCGTGGTCGGTGCACACATAATGGCAAACTGGTGTATCTTCGTCATCTGTTCGATAATATTTGCCGGACCGCAGGCATAACCCATTCTCCAGCCCGTCATGGCATATGCCTTGGAAAAACCGTTAATTAATATGGTTCTTTCCTTCATGCCCGGCAAGCCTGCTATAGAAACATGCTTTCCCTTGTAGGTCAGTTCTCCGTAAATTTCATCGGACATCACAATAATGTCTTTTTCAATCGTGATCTTAGCAATCGCCTCCAAATCCTCCCGCTCCATAATGGCACCTGTCGGATTGTTGGGAAACGGCAGGATTAACAGCTTGGTTTTTTCCGTCACAGCTTCCAAAAGTTCTTCTGCCGTCAGCCGGAATTCATTTTCTGCCTTTAAATTAATAATCACAGGCTTGGCACCTGCAAGAACAGCACAGGGCTCATAGGACACGTAGCTGGGCTGGGGAATCAGCACCTCTTCTCCCACACCCGGATTTATCAGGGCGCGCATCCCGATATCGATTGCCTCGGAGCCGCCTACCGTTATCAGCACCTCCTTGTCCGCATGATAGCGGACACCCTGTGTACGGTAAAGATAATTTCCAACCTCTTCCCGCAAGGTGCGCAGTCCTGCGTTGGAGGTGTACTTTGTGTGTCCCTTTTCCAAAGAATAAATTCCCTCGTCCCGTATATGCCAGGGCGTATCAAAGTCAGGCTCGCCGACGCCCAGGGAAATTGCATCCTTCATTTCGCTCACAATGTCAAAAAACTTGCGGATGCCGGAGGGCTTAATTTCAACTACCTGTTCAGCAAGCGGATTTCTCATGGTGTAATCAACTCTCTTTCGTCTTCATATTTTTTCGTCAGTATCGTTCCATGCTCCTTGTATTTCTTCAACACAAAATGAGTCGCCGTGCTGAGCACACCGTCCAGAGTAGAAAGCTTGTCAGAAACAAAGTTGGACACCTGCTTTAAGGTCTTTCCTTCAAGGGATACCAGAAGGTCATAGCCACCGGAAATCAGATACACGGAATGTACCTCCGAATATTTGTAAATACGCTCCGCAATATTGTCGAAGCCCTGCCCTCTCTGCGGCGTAATCCGCACCTCTATCAACGCGTTTACCTTTTCAATGCTGGTCATTTCCCAGTTAATCATGGTGTGATAGCCGCATATGATACCCTCGCTCTCCAGCGCAGCAAGCTCGTTGACAACGTCAATTTCCTCCACACCCAGAATAACCGCCAGCTCTTTTAAATTCATGCGGCTGTTTTTTTCTATAATGCGCAATAATTCTTCTCTCATCACTTTTATCTCCTTACATTTTTTTATTGATTTCATCAGCCTTCGGTCTCTCCAGAAAACGCTTTTCGTCTTCATTTATGACAATCCTGTCGTTATTATCCGTTATTTTACCGATGACCGCAGCCGGTATCTGTGCCGCTTCCAAAGCCTGCACCAGATTCTCGCCGTTATCTGTCGTCATCAAAAGACACCCGCCCGATGACAGCTCATAGGGATTAAGGCCAAAAAATTCACAAATCTCTATGGTTTCCTGTTTGACAGGAATTTTTTTCAAATCCACTGAAAGTCCAACGCCAGCGCTTTCCGCAAGCTCCCACAGTGCAGCGAATATACCGCCGCCGGAGACGTCGTGCATCGCACTCACATTGGACTTTGCGGCGGTGGCAGCCTCCGGTATAATCGAGAAATACTGCTTAAAATCCATTGCTTTTTCTATCATGGAAAGAGGATACCGCTCCTCTAATTCGTCCCGAAGTCTGGCCGCCAGCCGTACTGTGCCCTCCAGACCAATCCATTTGGTGAGCACCACATCCTGCCCCGGGCGCGCTCCGCCCGGCAGAATGGGGGAATCAGCCCTTCCCACAACTGTTACCGTCACGCACGGCCGCATAGCCGACATTGAAACCTCCGTGTGTCCGCCTGCTACCTGTATGTGCAGTTCCTTTGCCGCCTCGTCGGCTTCTGCCATATGCCTTTTCAAATCTTCCTCTTCTATGTACAACGGTAAAAGCAGCGCAACCGTCGCCATAACAGGCTGTGCCCCGCTGCAGGCAACACCGCCCGCCGCCTTCATCATAACGCACCGGACGTCTTCAGAAGTTCTTATCTCTGTCATCTGTGTGCACACGGCTGTAAAGGTATCTCCGCACGTAAAAATGGCGCAGTCTGCCCCTACGCCTGCACCACTTTTTACACTCTCATTTTTATTTTCTATTTCTTTCAGTACGGAACGCTTTAACACACTCTCCGATATTTTCCCGATTTTCATCTGCACATCCTTTTTCCTCTATCCTACTGTGCCGGCGCTGCGGGCGGCGCAGTCAGGACAGCAATGACATTTCTTACGTGATCTATGCTTCCGGTTCCGATTGCTGCCATTATCTCGTTATACGCGTTGGGATCCGCTGTAGAAACACCAACCACCGCGCTTCGCGGCACCATCTTATAGCTGCTGGTGTTGATAACCTCGCGGCTTACCTCCACACCGTCTTCCTTTACAATCTTCCAAAGCCTTGCCTTATATCCGATATGGGCGCCTTCCACATTGCCGATATAGCCAATCGGCTGTGACGCATCCGGATAAATGGTATCCGATTCGGGTCTGATGGTTTCAAGCACTTCCCCGACATACTCCACGGTACGTCCCGCGCTCCTCGTCTCCACACCATATATGTTAAAGGTAATTTCTTTATTTGGCGTCGTATAACCCTCTATGTAAATAGGATAGTCCGTATTGTTGACAAAGCAGAAATCCTTTCCCGAGCTGTCCGAAATCGCCGCATCCGCAGAAGGTCTTACATAAGTAACTATCATGGAATGGTTGTAACGCTCTGTCACCTCCAGCTCCGACAAAAGCACTGCATTGTATAGCGTGGTTGAAACCTGACAGATACCGCCGCCAAGGGAATCTACCACCTTTCCATTCAAATAAGAGCCCGCCAGGTAATAGCCGTTGCGCTCCGTAAACGGCGTGACCGTATCACAGGTGGAGAATTCATCGCCCGGATACAGCAGCGTGCCGTTTATCAGCCTGCATCCATTCGCCACATTTGCGCTTCGGTTAGAGTTTGAAGTAGAGTAAGATGTGGTAAAAGAACCCAGAAGATCCTTCACCATAAGAAGCTCTTCCTCGGAACCCCGCGGCTCAGTGACTGCAACGGAAAGCTGGATGGAACACGCTTCATGATTCCACTCCCCCGCCAAATAGCCATATATCACATCAATAGAATTTTCTACGTCAAGGGCGTAGCCCGTCTGTCCTTCCAGAAGACTGAACACACCGTTTTCCAGAACAAGCCCCATATCCACCGCGGTCGTATCATACTGCTTACATTCGTCAGCCAGAATCCGGTTAATCGCCACAATATCAAAATCAAGCTCTATCTCATAAACCTTATTTTCTTTTTCCAAATCTTTCAGCGCCTTGTACCTCTGCACAATATTTCCCTGTGTGCCAAGCATGGCTGCCGCGTCCACAATCTCCGGATTGCCCCAGCTTACGCCAAGCTCTCCCGCAGTCACCGTCACGCTGTTTTCCTCGGTCACAAGCAGTGTGATTTCCACTTCCCGCAGAGAATCTATGTACTCGTTTACGGCGTTCCTCGCCTCATCTGCCGTCATACCGGCAACGGAAATATCACCTATATAAATGCCTGCCTTAATGGTATTGTCGCTTTTTGCCGCCGCTTCCTTTGCCGGCCACAGCACAAGCGCCGCCGTTATGCCAAGCAGCAGGGCAATTTTTTTCACAAAATTCTTTTTCATTATTTGTTGCGCTCCTCAACGCTGCGTAATTGTTTTTTGTCTCAATATGTGTTACTCTTAAAAGGCAGACTTACATACCAAGCAGCATAGGAATCACCATAGCCAGAATCAGGAACAGGACTATCACGCCCGCAATGGTTCTCTGTGTTTTTCTGCTGTGAAAGTTAATCATGACAACCACACCTTTCTTTTTACAAAAACCCGTTTGAAAGGAATTATATATGATAGGAATGTTTTTGTCCAGCCTAATTGTCTTTTGTATCGTAATTGCTCTTACAAACCGCAGGCATAAAAGAATGATTGAAAAACAAGAAAAGGAATTCTGGGACCGGGAAGCGCGCGCCAACAGCACACGCAAAAAATCCCTGGCAAACCTCGCCTATATTTCCATCCCCGGTTATCTGATTCCGGAGAATTTTATGCCACAGGATGCGGAGGTTTCAGAGCTGTTTGAAACCTTAAGGTATCTTTCCAATCAGAAAATCGTCAATCTGACCGGCTACACCAACACTGATTTAAAGCTGGAGTACGGCACCGCCAACATAATCTGCCTTTCCGAGTATGACCAGAATTATACGCTTCTTGCACGCTCACTGCAACGGCTGGCTGAAATTTTATACAAAAACGCACGCATAAAAGAAGCGCGCGCCATACTCGAATTTGCCGTTTCCACCGACACGGATGTAAGCCACAGTTATTATCTTCTGGCGGACATCTACGACATAGAAGGCGAATCCGACAAAAAGGCGGCGCTCATCGAAAAAGCAGACTCCCTCCGCTCCACCATGAAAAATGTCATCGTCCGTACTTTGCAAGAATCCGGTCCGTATAGCGGCTGGCTTCACTCCGAGTAAGCTTTTCAAGTTCATATTCTACTACTATTTTATGCTTTGCAATCAGCTTATATAACCGTTCCTTCTGCGCGGGTGTGGCGGGCGTCTCCCGCTTTGCCTGATATTGCAGCGCCACAGGCGCAAAGACTGCTGCGCCTTCCCCTCCGCTGAAAGACTCCCACAATCTGTCATAGAGCAGGCAGGTAGCTTCCGCGTCCGCCAGCGCCCTGTGCGCCTTATGCGGAATCGCATAATGTCCGCACAAAAAATCAAGGCTTCTGCTCTCCAGCTCGGGCAAAAACCGTCTCGCAATCTTCAGTGTATCGATTCCCTGTCTCTCAAATTTCATGCGGTTGTTGACTGCTGCCTTTTTGATAAAAGAATAATCGAAAAGCACACTGTGCCCCAAAAGCACATCTTCCCGCAGAAACGCCATCAAATCCGGCAGCACATCGGCAATCTCCGGCGCGTCTTTCAGCGCATTATCCGTAATGCCGGTCAGCTCCGTAATCTTTTGCGGCAAAAGGCAGGCCGGATTTACAAATGTCTCAAACGCCTCTGTCCGTACACCGTTTTCCACCCTGACCGCGCCGATTTCTATGATTTTATCCGTCTTCGGATTCAGTCCCGTAGTCTCCAAATCCACACACACATAGCTTTCCTGTTTCTTCTGGTTCATCATACAGTTTCCTTTTCTGTCACAACTGTCATAAATTCGTTTCGCAGAATTACCGTAACCGCCGCCTCATGTGTCAGCGGACTACGTTTTTGGTAGTCAAAGAGAATATAACTTGCTTCCCCCTGCTTTGGCTCGTCCTCCCAGACGGAATAATGAAACTGCTCCAGATGCGTCATACGTTCAAGCTGTCGGCTGTCATAAGCCCCATAGTCCGGCAAATAGCGTCTTTCCGTTTCTTCCTTTTTATAAAAAGCTGTTATTTCCTTTTTACATGCTTCCTGCCCACCGACAAAATCAGGACGGCTTTTTGCCTTTTCCCGCAGATAAAAATCAAAAACAAGAAGCTCTCTGTAAAGCGCTTCCTCGCCACTGCCATGCTCCTTTGCAAAAGACAGCAGTACCTGATAACGGTAGAGACGCGATGGCGTCTCCGTAAAAAATCCTTTCTCCGCATAATAATCCGCAAGCGCCTCGTACATGGCAAACGGACTCCGGAAGCTTTTTTGCAGAGTGGAAAGTGTACGCGTAAACTGACTGCTGTTATAATATATCTCAACCATCTGCTCTATTTTTTTAAGACGCCTGACCTCCGCATAAGAAATCCATCTGGTATAGAGCACTTCATAAGGCGGCGCATCCGTGTATGCCAGCCCATAATCCTTCGCCCTTTCATACATGTAAGAGCCCTTCAGTACTTTCAGGAAACCAAGCTGCAATTGATTCGGCTGCATGGCGTACACCACGTCAAAAGAACGCCCGAAGCTTTCATAATCCTCAAAGGGCAGCCCCGCTATCAAGTCAAGGTGCTGATGCACCCTGCCGCCCCGACGAATTCGTTCCACCGCCGCCTTTAACTTTTCCATATCCATGACACGCCTGATTTCCGCAAGCGTCTCTGCATTGGCAGACTGCACGCCGATTTCAAGCTGCACCAGACCCGCGCGCATACTGTTGAGTAACTCTATTTCCTCGTCGCTCAGAATATCTCCCGCGACCTCAAAATGAAAATTTGTGATACCATTGTCATGTTCTTTGATATACCGCCATATTTCCGCTGCATGTCCATGGTTACAGTTAAAAGTGCTGTCTACAAATTTTACCTGTTTCACCCGCTTTTCCAGAAAAAACTGCAGCTCTTGTTTTACGACATCAATGTCACGAAAGCGCACTTTTTTGTCAATTGAGGACAAACAGTAACTGCAGGAGAAGGGACAGCCCCTCTGCGACTCGTAGTAAATAATTCTGTTTTCAAAATCCGCCGTATCCTCATATAAAAAGGGAATTTCCGTCAGGGAGAGCAGTTCCCTTTTTGCAGTTGCTCCATCGCGAAGCACAAGCCCTGCAATCCCATGTAAATCCCCTTTTCCCGTCACATAATAGGCAAGTAGCTCGGCAAAGGTCTCCTCACCCTCCCCCACCATAATGCCCGCAACAGACGGATATTTTTCCAAAATCTGTTCTGCATCAAGAGAAGCCTCCGGTCCTCCCAGCCAAATGGGAAGTTCCGGAAGCAGCTTGTGAAGCTCTGGTATCAGTTCCAGTATCATCTCCCGATTCCAGATCTGTCTCA
>CAMWLB010000096.1 GCA_947174985.1 uncultured Lachnospiraceae bacterium
CCTGTGCCCGGGCTCTGCCTCCTCATAGTCCTCCTGCCATTCTAAAATATTACCCTTTTCGCCTATCCGCGTGGGCATCAGCTTCTCTCTTGCTGCTTTTATCTGCTCGTTCAATTCATCAGAAACACCTAAAATCTCTGCCGCCTGAATACATTGTCCAAATAAATCACGCAGAATCTGGTTGTCCATGGTGACACCCGCCGTATTGGAGCCTCTCTCCCCACTTGGCAGGATAAAGGTATTTTCCGGCGATACGGAAGGACAGGTCTTTAAGTAGCCCCCATCCTCGATGAGGAAATCCAAAAAGAACAACGCCGCTTCCCGCATAATGGGAAAACTCTCTGCCAGAAACGCCTTGTCCTGTGTGTATTGATAATGCGTCCACTGATGGGTACAGAGCCATGCCGCGCCCATCACCCAGTAGGAGCCCGGCAGCCAGTGGTCCTGTGTCACACAGTCGCCCCAAATATCCGTGTTGTGATGCGCCATAAACCCACGGCAGCCATACATACGCCGCGCCGTCTCCCTGCCATTCTCCAGCATGGTGTGAATCAGCTCTAAAAATGGCTTATGACATTCCGAAAGGTTACAGACCTCCGCCGGCCAGTAATTCATCTGAATATTGATGTTGATGGTGTATTTGCAGTCCCACGGGGGCAGCACGTCCTTGTTCCATATGCCCTGCAGGGTCGCCGGCAGCGTTCCCTCCCTGCTGCAGGAAATCAGAAGATACCTGCCGTAGTCAAAATAGAGCTTGGAAAGCCCCACATCCACACTGCCTTCCGCGGCAAGCTGCATACGCTTGTCCGTGGGAACTGCGTCCTGCGCAGTTAAATCTCCCAATGAAAATTCTACCCTGTCATATAATGCTTTATAGTCCGCAACATGATTTGCAAGCAGCTCCTCATAGGACTTTTCTGCCGCCCGCTTTATCAATCTGTCAATTTCCTTCTCCACATCCTGCATGCGGTATGTCGTGCCGGCGCAAAAATACAGAAGTACCTCGTCCGCGTCCTCCACCAGAAGGTGCTCGCCGATAACCCGCACACTGCCGCCCGAAGAAACCGCCGTAAGCTGCATGGCAAAATCAAAGCCACCCTTCCCCAGATTGCCGTACAGGCAGATGCCGTTTTCTCCCGTCTTTTTTACGCCGTCAAAAAACTTTTCCCGCCGCAGAAGCGCCTGAAAGGTAATGGCACCCTTCTTGTCCGCGCTTATCCGCATCACCATCACATCATCCGGCGCCGATAGAAACAATTCTCTCTGAAAGCGGACACCGTTTGCGGAAAAGGTATTGGCATAAACCGCCCTGTCCACATCAAGACTGCGCTCGTAGGATATTACCTCTCCAATATGATCAAAAATAAAATGAATATTGCCCAGTGTCTGGTAAGGGTGGGCGCTGTCAGGGCAGCCCGACATCGCCATCTTCATCAGCCTCTCCGCCTTTTGTATCTTCCCGGCGAGAATCAGCTCCCTGATTTCAGGCAGATATTTTAAAGTATCGGGGTTAGTTCTATCCACCCGTCCCCCATACCACATACTGTCCTCATTGACCTGAATCAGCTCATAAACCGGCTCGCCAAACACCATGGCACCCATCCTGCCATTTCCCAAAGGAAGCGCTTCCTCCCACACGCCCGCCGGCTGCTCATACCACAATCTGCTCATAATCAAATATACCGCCCTTCACGTTTACTGCCGGACAGAGAGACAGACACAATTGACCCCTGTCCGGCCACTATTCCTATTATACAAGACAACCAGCTTTTTTCCTACCACTATTTTTACAGTTTTTCTACCGTATTTCTAGCGTTGTCTGAACCGAGGGAAGTTAACTTTTCCGTTTCCATTTCAATTGCTTTCTTGTCTATTCTTTGAAACAAAACTTCTATTTGGGGAAGAATATAACCCGCGGAAACAGAATGTTTTTCCCAGTTGCTGTCTATATTCAGCCAATTACATACTTTTGCAGAGGAAAATGGTAAAAACGGATAAAGCAGTACAGCCAGATTTGCAATGATTTGCACGCATTGATACAATGTATTCTCACAGGTAGCGGCATTCGTGATTCTGGTAATCCAAGGCTGTTCCGTATCAAAAAACTTATTTGCATTTCTAATAAATCCAAATATCGTATCAAGGGCATCTCTAAAAGTTCCGTCCTCTATCTGTTTACCAACCGTCCCAAATAGTTCCTCTATTTGTCTGTTCAGAACCGGATTGTTTTTTCCCTGCGGAACAACTCCATCATAATATTTTGCGATAAAAGCCAAGGAACGATTTATAAAGTTTCCATATGCCCCCAGCAGCTCTCCATTATGACTGTTTACATATTCTCTCCACGAAAAGTCAGCATCTTTTTTCTCCGGTCCATTCGCCAGAAAAAAGTAACGAATGGAATCTGCTTCATAGTTGTCTAACAAATCTTTCACCCAGATAGCATAATTTTGGCTTGTGGAGATTTTTCTTCCCTCAAGCGTCAAATATTCACTTGATATTATACGGTCGGGCAAATGCTTTGTTTTACCATTTGCCAGTAAAAGAGCGGGTAATATAATTGTGTGAAACGGAATATTATCCTTTCCGTGTACATAATAGTGTTTGGCATCTTTTCCCCAAAGCGCATCAAAATCTGCCCCTCTTTCTTCTGCTGCAATTTTGCTTGCAGATAAATATCCCAATACATTTTCTGCCCATATATAAATTGTTTTGTTCTCGTATCCGTCTTTCGGAACCTTGATTCCCCATTCCAAATCTCTTGTCAAAGCACGATCCCTTAATCCGTCGTCTATATATCTGTTTGTAAATGCTATCGCGTTTTTTCTCCATTCGGGATGACGAATGACCAGCTCTCTTAACTCACTTTGCAGTTTGGTAATCGCAATATATAAATGCTTTGATTTCCTGAATCCTATCGTTTTTCTACATATTGCGCAAACTGGTTCTATCAGATTTTCCGGTTCAAGTACTGTACCACAGAAATCACATTGGTCGCCTCGTGTATCTTTTCCGCATTTAGGGCATTTTCCCTGTACAAAGCGGTCAGCCAGAAAAGTATCACAATTTTCGCAGTATGCCTGCGGCGTTTCCTTTTCATAAACATATTGGCTTTCATAGAGCCTTTTATGAAATTCTTGTACAAAACTCTTGTGCTCGTCGGATGATGTTTTGGTATAGACATCATAACTGAAACCTAGCTTTTGAAAGCACTGCACAAATTCTTCGTGATAGATGTCGCTGATTTCCTGTGGTGTTCTGTTTTCTTGTTTTGCCCGAATTGCAACGGGCGTACCGTGGCAATCACTTCCTGACACAAAATACACATTATCTCCAAGGGCCCTGTGGTATCTTGCCAATACATCACCGGGTAACAGACCTGCAATATGTCCAATATGCAATGAGCCATTTGCATATGGCCATGCTCCGCCAATTAAAATATTTTTCATCTTACACACCTCATTTCTACTTAATTTTTAGGGATATCTTGGTTTTCAAAATCATTTTTTTTCTGTAATAAAAAAGCCCTCCTCTCTGAAAAATTTCTTTTTCAGGGACGAGAGCTGCTGCTTCGTGTTACCACCCTAAATTTATCCATACCTCACGATATAGACCTTATCGACTACGGACGAGAAATGATTCATCGATAGCCTGTCACTGTAACGGGTGCACCCGTCGTAGCCTTGGCTAAACAGCTTCGGTACGCAGCTCCGAGACCATTTTCAATAGTTCCTTCTGTATCTGCTCTCACCTGCACAGACTCTCTGTAACATATCTAACTATCTACTCTTCTCTTCATTGCCTTTGTATTATTTTTGTATTTTATAATAAATTTATTCTTTTGTCTACCTGTTTTAGAAAACTTCCGACGTCTTCCGTGTTAAGAAAATTCCAACGATTGCCACTATGAGGATAATCGGCGCTGACCTTACAAACAGCCATTCAAATGCGTGAAAAACTACTCCGGCAACGGCAGTTTCAGGGTCACTAAAATCCCAACCTAGGTATGAACCATTTAATTCTATTAAGACCGCAAAAATTGTTACAATGACCACACACAATGCGATAAATAGCCAATGAAACATTTTTCGTCTCGTAGTCTTTCTTTTTGCGAGCTGTAAATTTATAAGCTCCAGTTTTTCGGAAATCACTTTTAAGTCATCGACCTTCGGTTCCATAACAGTTTCTCCAAGCAAAGTGCTTACGGGGATTTCAAGCACCTCTGATATACAGATCAACATATCAGAATCAGGAACTGACAACCCTCGCTCCCATTTAGAGAGTGTTTGTCGCACCACGTTCAGTTTGATAGCAAGCTCTTCTTGTGAAAGTCCTTTTGATTTTCTAATTGCTTTAATGTTTTCGTTTAACATTAGGGATGACCTCCTTTCTTTCAGTCAACACTATTGTATGAGAAACTGCCCGTTGCTACTAGCAACGCATATTAACATTCAAGTAAATTTTTTCCACCGAACCCCATGGAGCTGTTTTACGGTCAATAATTTCAAAACCATATTTTTCATATAAATTTTCATGGTCACTTACTATATGTACTTTGTCAAAACCAATTGACTTTAAATAATCCATTGCATACTGTATGAGTTTTTGACTTAACCGGTTTCCTCTGTATGCTTCATCAACAAATAGATAACCAATGTAGGGGGTATAGGATACATCCGGAATGCAATCTGTCTTTGCAGCCGTACAATATCCACAGATTTTCTGATTATCAAGGCAATGATAACTCTTTCCCATTCCGTAAACAGGTTATTGTCCATAGCATTGGCTAGTGATTTGCCGGCACCCCATGAACAGCTTTTTGCATAATCTCTTACTTTGTTCCACATCTTATCTGACGATGTAATCATTTTGAAATCCATTCTTTATTTTCTCCCAATAATATTTTTACTGCTTTCTCTACATCCGCTAGTGTCAACCCCACCGTCTGATCAGGTTTCACTTGATGCTGCTCTATTTGAACATTGTGCAAATCAAGATCATCAAGGACTACCCACTCCGTGACATCATGATGTAAACTTAACCATAAAAGAATTTCTTCACCTTTTACCAGGCTAAATTTCTTTGTTCTTCTAATTTCTTCTGTGGTTAAGTCGGGTGTTAATCCTTCTATATGCAGACCTTCTTTTTCTAATAGTTCAACCAGTCTCTTTGCTTCTATGCGGAGCGGTTTCAATTCAGAATCAAACCAGATACGCCATCCCGAATGAAGAATTATTTTAGCATTTGTTTTTTTCACTATGCATGCTAATAGTTTGATTTTTTCTTCATCGATCAATGTCCCATCGCTGATTTCTCTTTGATGACTATCATTCCAGAAATTTGAGTTGAGTACACCATCTATATCCAAAAATAAAATGTTCGCCATTATCACTTCCCTCTGAAAATCCCAATTTTTCGTTTAGCACAACTTCTCAATAAGCCGTAATCTATGCCAAACATATCATTCTTGTGTAATGATTTTCTGAATCTTCAACGATTTTGATTTTTCCGGTTTGAATAAAATAATCTATCCTTTTTGCATACCACCAGTCCCCTACTCCAAGCTGACTATTCCCAAGGATATCACCAATCAATCTTGCTTCTTTTACTGGCTTTTGCGTAATTCTTTTCCAAATCAGGAAATCATAAAAGTCTTCCGGCACTCCAATCAGTTTCCCATTGACAACTGCCCGCAAAGGACTGTTATCTTCCTGCAGAATGCCCCATAACATGGCATATATCCGAATTTCTTCCTTTGATAATTTCTTTTCACAGTTTAAGAATCCGGCAAATTCTTCTGCGGCAATCTCACCCCAATTTTTATAGGAAACGATGGAATGATCAGAGCGGATTCTATATTCAGGCAATTTTACGACACTTATCTCATTTGGGTATTCTTGCAAGCTTGCGCACAGATGGTAAAATCCACACCTCGAATACGGTGCATCGCTGTACCACACTCTGATTGCTTCCCCAACTTCCAAATATGTCTTCAAGCGCTCCATTTCAGCACAATAGCAATCGCATAATTGCATTAGCTCCGCATCCATTTTCTCATCTTTTCCCCATTGCTCCTGTGCATACATGGAATAAATTAGCTGCTTACGGTACTCACTGCCTGCATTTTCCCTGATATCGCCAACGTCCAATAAGAAACCGAGACAAATAACCTCTTCTGCTGTTCCCTCAATCCATCCGCAATTTTCCCTTTCCGGCGGTTTCTTTTTTCCGGCCATCCATACAGATGTGGGACCATCCACTTTACTTGTAATGACGGTATTTTTTGCAACCTTCATTGCGCCTGCTTCACTTTCTCCAAATAACACCTCTATCATAACATAGCTCCTTAAACTCCGATTGTGATTTGATGTTTTTTAAGTTCTTTCAGGATACCTTAAATAATATATATCATTTTCTTCCATATACTTCGTTTTTTTGAATCCGTGTTTTATGTAGAATTTCGCCGCCAGTTCATTTTCTTTATGACAGCCTAAAGCGATAGGTCTAACTCCGAAATCTTTGTACACTTTAGCAATTGTCATTTCCAATGCCTTACCACCGATTCCTTTTCCACGATACTTTTTATCGATAACAAATCCCATTAAGCGATAAAAAGGCTCCCTTTGCATTTCCGGTGGATCAGTTTCCCATTCTATTGCTTCTCCAAGCATAATTAATCCTATATATACATCATTTTTCTTGATAACAAAAGTATGACCGATACAACCATGTTCCATTCCATAATCCGTATATTCCATTATCGTATTTAGATTATCGACAAAATTTTCGCTTATATCGCTCCTGTCAATCCTACTTGCAAGTGCAATGTCCTCATGTGTAAGCTCTTTGAGTTCGATATTCATAATTTTTCTCCAAAAACTCCTATTTACCGATTTAATTGTATCACAGCCAATTTTCAGTATCAATCCGCAATTAGCAAAATCGCCAATGCGCAAATTCACCAGCCCAGCCACACATTCTAGTACGTATTTTTCCCAGCTCTCCCGCATACAATAGCAGAAAACCCCTTCGGATAACCCTATGTCAGAACACTGCTTACAATCCAAAAACAGCGGTACGATTGCCATTATCGGACGCGCAAAGGACACCGGAAACTATGAAGCTGCCCTTACCCGTCTGGGGATTCCCTGTCTTACCACCCTTTCCCCAAGCCGGATTCCCTCTTGCAGCGGCATGCTTCTGCCGGGCGGCGGCGATATTACACCCGCTTTTTTCGGGCAAAAAAATAACGGTTCGAAAAATATAGACACAGAACTGGACATTATCCAGCTTGAAGCCATGGAACAGGCTCTGCGCTATCATAAGCCGATACTCGGAATCTGCAAAGGTATGCAGATTATCAACGTTTTTTTTGGCGGCACCATCATTCAGCACATGAAAGAAGCTGCGCTTCATCAGTATCAGGACGGGGACCAGTTTCATAATACCGCCATCGTCCATGATACCTTTCTGCATGTGCTCTATGGCGGCAGTCTGACTGTCAACAGCGCCCACCATCAGTGCATCGGGCAACTCGGCCAGGGACTTTTGCTCGCCCAGTATGCTTCACCCTCCCCCGTACCGGAAGCCATTTTTCACAGTCGGCTCCCCATCTACGGCGTGCAGTGGCATCCGGAACGGCTCTTTCCTGACGGGGATAAGCTGCTATGTTTCTTTCACTCTCTTCTGCTTTGACTTCTGAGGCTTCATGCGCTCCAGCGCAATGTCGAACAGCGCTTTTATAATCGCTCTGAGCGCCTGTCTGGTTTCGTCGTCCACCTCTTTTAATGCCGATATCATGCCGTTCATGCTCTTCTTCCAGTCCGCGGAAAGTTCTATCAGGTTCTCTGCCTTGGATGCAGAGACTACCTGATACAGCGTATCCACAAAAATGCGCCTCTGCTTTTCGTCCAGCGCTTCCATCCATTGATTCAGCGTTTCATTGCTATACTGCCTTGACTTATAGAGACCTTTTACGCAGACAAAGTCATCCTCCGCTATCAGCCATGTATAAGGGTCATGCTGCAGAAGTCCGAAAGTTTTGCTCTCCACCACCTTTACACGGGGAGAAGTTTCAAAAAGCATGCCAATCAAGGAAGAATGTGGCAGTATTTTAACAATTTTATCTGCAATCTGCTCATATTGGCAGCCTTCCATTACCTCCCTGCGAAAGCCCGGGCCATCCATACTGTAAATTTTCACAATGCGCTCCCTCACCTGCTCTGAACAGTTCAGCGCAGCATATACCGCCAGATTCCCGCCCTTGGAATGTCCGCCTAAATAAAATCGGTTGTGAAGCTTTCCCGTCACCATATTCAAATATTTTACCGCATATGCCTGCCCCGGTACGGGGGACTGGAACGCCATGTTAAAATCCTCTTTCCAGCCCACAATGGTTTCATCGGTTCCACGATAAGCAACGTACATGGTGCCATCCTCTAAAAAAAAGGTAATCGCAGAAAACTGAGTTTCCCATTCCGTTTCCACAATATTGATATAGCAGTTCATTTTCAGGGTTTTAAACCGACGGCTGTGTATCATCGCCTCAAACAGCGCCCTGTTGTTTTTTTCAAACCGCTCGTCAGCGTACAGTTTTTCATAATCCTCATGTGCCATCAGCTCCTGCATGGTGACTGATTTTCTATTTTCCGTCACGAGCGGAACCATGCCGTCAAATTTTAGGTAACAGAATTGGCAGAGCGCCAGACTGTCCACATCATTCATCGGCTTTTCCAAAAAAGTATAATCCCCGTATTCTTTAATATATTCAATAATCGTGCCCGCCAAGCCTGCCACCAGCCTTTCTCTCTTATGTATACTATTATCACGCCCTGCTGCCAAAAGCAAGCCGCTGCCGGAATGTTTCATCGATTATTTACGGAATTTATAATAATTTTATGGATAGGAATATATCCATATTTGGGAGGTCAGCCACATGCAAAAGTAAGCATTATTGCCGAAGCAAATCAGCAAGTGGAGAATATAATGGAGCACGCCAACGAAAACGTCCTTTACATAGAGGACAACTCCTCCCGCATCGCCGCCTTACGTGAAATTAAGGTTCATCGTTATGAAAGTACACAAACTTACGGAACCCATTATTAAGGTTTCTCTGAAATTTTACCAGATTTCAAAATATTTGTTTCGCGCCTTTATGAGCGGTATTTGTCTTCAAGGGCATCCGATACCGTTTCAATAATGGAAAACCCAAACTCCTTCTTTTTCATTTCGATAGAAGCCAAAAATTTTTTATTGCCCTTGAAAGATTTCCATAAAAGATGTCTGTCTTTATCATCCATATCAATTTTATATAAAAGATTTGCGAGAGATATTATCAGTTGTTTTTCCTTCTCATCAATATTCTTCTTGCGCGAAGAAATATATTTCTCCATATCATGCTCACTATATTTCGGTTGTAATCCTATAATTGGATTAATAAGTAATTGTGTGGAAGAACTCATAAGGTTTACATATGATCCCAGTTCACACTGTTGCGCATCCGTCATCTCGTCATAATCAAGCCCAAATAATTTTGTTTGCTCGATTGCAGTAGTCAATTTTGGGCTCTCATCAATAATACGTCTAATACGCTCGTTCACTTCAACAATGGCCAGTTCATATGACTTTATATCTCTCTTACTAATAAGGGTAAAGATATCTTCCAGACGATCTTTATCACTTTTTCCTTTCCATAACAAGAGGCCACTGCCAATAAGAGCAACCCCTGCAATTGCCCATCCAACTGGTCCAGCAAGTGCAAGGAAAGCTTGCCCCGCCGCCCGTCCCCCGGCCCCCCCCCCCGGGGCCCGCCCCCCCGCAGGCGGAGAGAGAGAGGAGAGGCGGGCCGCGGGGGGGGCTAG
>CAMWLB010000097.1 GCA_947174985.1 uncultured Lachnospiraceae bacterium
CTCCACCTGAGGCTCCTCCTCAATCAGGGCAAAAATACGCGCCGCACATGCCAGTGCATTCTGGAATTCCGTAAACACGCCGGAGATTTCGTTAAACGGCTTAGTGTACTGGTTGGCATAGCTTAAGAAGCAGGTGAGCGTCCCCACGGAAATGCCGCCGACTCCCGTAACCATCCCTCTGATAACGGAAAAGGCTCCCGACACACAGACGCCCGTGTAAACAAGGCTGTTGACAAATCTTGTTGACGGATTGGTCAGAGAGGAAAAAAAGGTTGCCTGCAGGGAGTAGCGCCCAAGCCTTTCGTTGATTTCATCGAAACGGGACAACGCCTTTTCCTCATAGGAAAAAGCCTGTACCACCTTTTGGTTTCCTATCATTTCATCTATCAGCGCCGTCTGTTCCCCCCTTGTCTCCGACTGCAGCTTAAACATTTTGTAGGTCCTTCTCGCAATAAACGCAGCCACAAAAAGACTTACCGGCGTGATGCAGACCACCACCAGCGTGATTCCCACATTCTCTCTGAACATAAACAGAAGCGTCCCTAAAATCGTGATGACGCCTGTAAAAAGCTGTGTAAAGCCCATAATCAGACCGTCTGAAAACTGGTCTACGTCCGCAATGACGCGGCTCACAATCTCACCGTAAGGGTGTGCATCCAGATATTTTAAGGGCAGTATCTGAATCCGCTCGAACGCGTCCCTTCTGATGTCGCGCACTACATGATACGCAATTTTATTGTTGCACACACTCATAACCCACTGGGACACCGCCGTACACGCAATGACGATTCCCATCTTTTTTAAAATACCCAAAATAACTGCAAAATCCACCTGCCCGGGCTCTATGATATAGTCGATGGCGTCGCCCGTCAGTATCGGAATATACAGGGTCAGCGTTACCGTCACTGCGGCGCACACAATGGAGCAAATCAGGAAAAACCAGTATTTTCCGATATAATGGAACACTTTTTTCAAGGTCGCAAGCTGCCCTTTTTGTTTTGTATTTTCTGCTTTATCCGTTTTTTTGCCCATTATGCCGTCACCTCCCCTCTCTTATCAGGATATTGGGAATAATAAATCTCCTGATAAACCTCACAGCCGCCGAGCAGTTCCTCATGGGTTCCCATGCCTGCCACTTCGCCGTCGTCCAGCACGATGATTTTATCCGCATACAGAATGGACGAAGCGCGCTGGGACACGATAAAGACCACCGGTGCTTTTTTCATGCCGTGAATCGCCCGCCTCAGTTTCAAATCCGTCGCATAGTCCAGCGCCGATGCGCTGTCGTCCAGAATCAGTATCTCCGGCTGCTTTACCAGCGCCCTCGCAATAGTAAGACGCTGTTTTTGTCCGCCCGAGAGGTTCTTGCCGCCCTGACTGATCTGCGTTTCCAGTCCCTCCGGCTTACTGTCCACAAATTCAGCAGACTGTGAAATTTCCAGAGCCTCACGCAGCAGAGCGTCCTCTGCCTCCCGCACCTTTTGGGCATTTTCCTCGCCCTCCAAAGCGTCTGCCAAAACTTCCCTGCCCATCAGCAGATTTTCCCTGATGGTTCCTTTAAAGAGCACCGCCTTCTGCGGCACCACGCCAATTTTTGCCCGAAGTGCTTTTAAGGAATATTCCGCAACCGGAACACCGTCAATTTTTACACTTCCCGCTGTCGCCTCATAAAAACGGGGAATCAAATTCACCAGTGAGGACTTTCCGGAGCCCGTGCCGCCGATGATGCCGATTGTTTCCCCCTTCTTTGCCGTAAAATGAATATCCGTCAGGCTTTCCGCGCCCGCGCCGGGGTAAGTCAGGGAGACATGGTCAAATTCCACGACGGGAACCTGCTGCCCGCCGTCAATCCCTTCCCTGTCGATGGCGCCCTCCGCCAGACCTGCCTCTATTTCCAGCACGCTGCCAATTCGGTTGCCGCAGGCAATCGCTTTGTTGACTGTAATAATCAAATTTGCCAGCTTCACCAGCTCCACCAGTATCTGCGACATATAGTTGACCAGCGCCATAACCGCGCCCTGCGTCAGGATACCGCTGTCCACCTTGACTGCGCCAATCCACAAAAGCGCTATCGTTGCGCCGTTGACGATAATATATGTGACGGGGTTCATAATGGCGGAAATTCTTCCCACAAACATCTGCATGACTGTAAGCGTTTCATTGCCTGCGTCAAACTCTTCTTTTTCTTCCTCCTCCTTGTGAAAAGCGCGGAGCACGCGAACGCCTGTCAGATTGCCTCTTGTAATGCCAAGTACCTTGTCAAGCCCTGCCTGCACCTTTTTATAGAGAGGAATGGTTATCAGCATAATGCCGAACACCACCACAGAGAGCAGCGTAATTACAATCACAAACACCAGCGCCGCCCCCACGTCAATGGTAAATGCCATCACCATCGCGCCGAACACGATAAAGGGGGAGCGCAGGAACAGACGCAGCACCATATTGACGCCGTTCTGCACCTGATTGACGTCGCTCGTCATACGGGTAATCATGGACGCAGTTCCCATCTTGTCCATCTGAGAAAAAGACAGCTTCTGCATATGGGAAAAAAGAGTATGCCGCAGCTTTGTGGCAAAGCCCACCGCCGCCTTCGCGGAAAAATACTGCGCCGTGATGGAACATACCAGCCCGATTACCCCGAGCAGTATCATCACAAAGCACATGCGCCCCACATAGCCTGTATCCCGATTGGCAATACCAACATCCACAATCAGCTTTACCACAATGGGAATCAGCAGCTCAAAGGAAGCCTCCAGCATCTTAAAAAGCGGTGCAAGCACAGTTTCCTTTTTATAATCTTTCAAGTAAACAAGCAGCTTTTTCATATTTGTATTCTCCGTCTTGACTTAAAAATAGTCCGCTCCGTCCTCATTTTTTCTTGTCATTTTCTATCCGCAATGCTATAATTCGGGTATGGGGACATAGCTCAGTTGGGAGAGCGGTGCGTTCGCAACGCACAGGTCACGGGTTCGAGTCCCGCTGTCTCCACTTTTTATTTGATGTAATACACGTAATTTTCTTTTCTCACGGCAGGCGCTTTCGCCGGTTCTGCGGCATAGCCCAGCGCACAGTGTCCGATTCCCTCGTAATCGCCGCTAATCCCAAGCTGCTCTAAGAGTTCCTTTCCGAATTCCGACTCAAACTCTTCTTTTGCCCTGTGAATCCAGATGCCCGCCACGCCAAGGCTCTCTGCAGCGTTTAAAAGATTGCCCATCACAAGGCTGCCATCGTACTGATATGTGCCGATTTCCTTATTGGCAAGCACAATCAGAATAACAGGCGCACCATAAAACGGATCGAAGCCCTCCTGCCAGCCGCCGATTTTCCGGTTTTCCTCTGCAATCTTATCCCGAACCTCCTTGTTCGTCACGGCAATGATAAGCGGTGACTGCTTTCCCATGCCGGTCGGGGCATAGGTGCCCGCCTTGATAATCGCTTCCAGCGTATCCTCCGCAATCCCGTCCGGTTTAAAATTTCTGCAGCTTCTTCTTGATTCTAAGACCTTTAATGTCTCGTTCATATCTGTTCTTCCTCCTTCTTTTCACTTTGCATACTTATATTTTCCAAATTACGCAAAAAGCTCCTTCGCCTTGTTCATTTTTTCCACAATATCCACCCCGAACGGACAGCGGGTCTCGCAGCCGCCGCAGGCAATACAGTGGGAAGCATTTTTCTGAAGCGCCTGATAGTGCGCCCTGACAGAAGCCGGAACCTCCTCCTGCATAACAGCCAAATCATAGAGCTTGTTTACCATGGCAATGTCGATATCCACGGGGCAGGGTTTACAGTGGTTGCAGTACATGCACTTTTTGCTGTATGCATGATGCGGCGCCGCTGCCAGCACACTGGCGTAATCCTTTTCCTCTTCTCCTGCGGCCTCATAACGTACTGCATCGAGTACATGCTGCGGCTCGGAATAGCCCGCCATAATGCTTGCCACCGCCGGTCTTGTCAGCGCATAGTGGATGCACTGGATGGGAGTGAGCGCCACGCCGAAGGGCGACGTCTTTTCCGCAAACAGCCTGCCGCCCGCATAACCCTTCATAACTGTGATTCCTACGTCATGCTGCGCGCACAGCCTGTAAAGCTCCGCTCTTTCCGGATCCATGCCCATAAGGGCTGCATTATACTCCTCCGCAAAATAATCGTCAAGATTTTCCGTGGGCGGCATCAAATCAAATGCCGGATTAATAGAAAACAGCAGCATCTCAATTTCGCCAGAAAGCACCGCCTTCTTTGCCACCGCCGGATTGTGGGAGCTAAGCCCTATATGGCGGATTGTGCCATTCTCCTTCAATGCGTGCACATACTCCAGAAAGGGACCGCTTACAATCTCGTCCCATTCCTTTTCTGAATCCACATAGTGAATCATACCCAAATCAATGTAATCTGTCTGCAATCTGGCAAGCAAGTCCTCAAAGGCTTCCTTTACCTTTGCAATTTCGCGGGACCGCACATACTGTCCGTCCTGCCAGGTGGAGCCGATATGTCCCTGGATATACCATTTTCCCCTGGTGTCCTTGATACATTCCCCGATTGCGCTTCTCACATTCGGCTCGGACATCCAGCAGTCCAGAATATTAATCCCCTGCTCCTCGCAGAGCTTGATAATTTCCCTGCATCCTTCCAGTTCCTTTCGCTCAAGCCACTCCGCGCCGAGACCAATCTCGCTTACCATTAACCCTGTTTTTCCCAATCTTCTATACTGCATAAGACCTCCTTTTTATGTAAAATTTTCCGTTTTCATTATTATACCAACTTCCCGGCAAAAAACCTATTACTATTTCCAAAAATAATCAAAAACAAAAAAATCGCGGTACAACCAATGGCTATACCGTGATTTCTCCTTCAAATACAAACTCTGCCGGACCGGTCATAAACATCTGGTTTTGGTTTCTGTCCCAGAAAATTTCCAAGTCTCCACCTAAAAGCTTTACTGTGACCTGCTCGCCGGTCAGACCGTTTACCATACATGCCGCAGCCGCAGCGCACGCGCCGGTGCCGCACGCCAAGGTTTCACCGGTTCCTCGCTCCCACACACGCATTTCTATGGTACTTTGGTCAATTACCCTTACAAATTCCACGTTGGTCCGGTTCGGAAACAGGTCGTGGTTTTCCAGCGCATATCCCAGCTTTTCTACCGCAATTCCGTCCCAATTTTCCAAAAAAAGAACCGCATGCGGATTGCCCATGGACACGCAGGTGATGCGGTACTCCTCGCCAAACAGGGTGATTGGCTCATTTATGACGCGCTCATGCGCAGACCGCACCACTATCTTCTCCGCCAGGAATTCGGGTTCCCCCATATTGACCTTCACGAAAATCACTTTTTTATCCTGTATGGCAAGCTTTAGTTCCTTTACCTTTCCCGCGCTGACAATACTGATTTTCTTTTTCTCCGTAAGTCCTTTGTCGTACACGTATTTTGCCACACAGCGGATTCCATTGCCGCACATTTCCGCACGGCTTCCGTCCGCGTTGTACATTTCCATCTCAAAATCCGCTTCCTCGGACGGATTGATAAAGATAACGCCGTCGCCGCCAACGCCGAAATGCCTGTCACTGAGCTTTTTTGCCAGCCGCGGCTTATCCTCCTGTTCTATTTTTTCAAGGCTTCCGTCCACGTAAATATAATCGTTGCCGCATCCATGCATTTTTGCGAATTTCATACATGCATAGTTCCTTCGCCTCTCTTACCATTACTATATGAGCAATTTCTCATATCTCAAATGGCTTTCATGGGAATTTACTATGCAAAAAATGCTTTTATAATTTCATCATCTCGAGCACCATGGCGGCAGTTTCCGTCATATCGGTTGCACTGTCCATACTGCATTTCTGCAGATAGCGGTGCGCCTCTTCCTCCGTCATGTTGTTTCTCTCCATCAGAAGCGCTTTGGCTTCCTTTATCACTGCTTTTTCCTCCTGATTCCGCTGCTTCGGCACATTCTTCTGCCTGCGCCTGCGCCGTTCCAGATTTTCTGCCATCATGCCCACCGTGCTGATAAGCTCATGTACCTTGAGCGGCATGGACAGGCAGACAATGTCGTTTCCAAGACATTCGTTCAGATGCTGTCCGGATGCCAGCAGCAGCATCTCAAAGCCCGGCAGCAGAAGTTCATGCAGCTGCGAGTAAAGCATATCCGCCATTTTGTAGCCGCATACCACAATACCGCCATTCAGCCCGTCCATCTGGCTGACCGCCTGCGTACCCGTCACGCAGACTCCCACAACATGAAAACCGTTCTTCACAAGGATATTCCGAATACTTCTGGCATTCTCCTGCTGTGGGAAAACGACTATAATGTTTACCACACGACCACCTCCTTTGTATTTCGAAAGATGGTGCTAGAACTTATATAAATATTCGTTGATTTCCCATTCTGTTACCTGCGAACGGTATTTGTTCCACTCTGCCTTCTTTGCTGCAATATATTTTTCAGATACATGCTTTCCCAAAACCTCCTGCACAAAAACATCCTTTTCCATCTCCCCGATAGCCTCTATGAGCGTCCCGGGTAACGCCTCCACGCCAAGCCTTTTCCTTTCCTCCTTGCTCATGTCCGCAACATTGGTATCTATGCTCTCAGGCGGCTCAATCTGGTTTTTGATGCCGTCAAGCCCTGCCATCAGACAAAGCGCCAGCGTTAAGTACGGATTGGCGGAAGGGTCGGGGCTGCGAAGCTCAATCCTCGTATCCTCTCCAAAGGATGCAGGAATTCGGATAAGCGGGCGGCGGTTTCTCGCACTCCACGCCACATAGACGGGCGCTTCATAACCCGGAACCAGCCTTTTGTAAGAATTGACAAGGGGATTGGTGACTGCTGCCATCCCCTTTACATGGCGCATCAGACCACCGATGAACCAATAGGCTTCCCTGCTCAGTCCCTTCTTATCGCTCTCATCCCTGAATATATTTTTGCCGTCGCGAAACAGAGACATATTGATGTGCATGCCGGAGCCACACACACCATGCTTCGGCTTCGGCATAAAAGTGGCATGAAGTCCGTGCCTTCTTGCAATTGTTTTTACCGCAAGCTTAAAGGTCATGATATTGTCCGCCGTAATCAGCGCTTCATCATACTTAAAATCAATCTCATGCTGTGCCGGCGCAGACTCATGGTGGGAGGCTTCTATTTCAAAACCCATCTCTTCCAATGTCATAATCATGTCCCTGCGGGCATTTTCACCGAAATCGATCGGCCCCATATCAAAATATCCCGCCTGTTCATAGGTAATGGTGGTTGGCAGGGCGTTTTCATCCGTATGAAACAGGAAAAATTCACATTCCGGTCCCACATTAAAGGTATAACCCATTTTCTCCGCTTCCTGTACCGCCCGCTTCAGCACATACCTCGGATCTCCTTCAAAAGGGGTTCCGTCCGGTCTGCGGATATCGCATATCATACGCGCCACCTTCCCCTGCTGGGGGCGCCAGGGGAAAATCTCAAACGTGGAAAAATCGGGATACAGGCACATATCCGATTCCTCCTCCCCCGCAAAACCTTCTATGGAAGAGCCGTCAAACATACATTTATTGTCAAGAGCCTTTTTTAACTGGCTTGCCGTAACCGCTATGTTTTTCAGGTTCCCAAATATATCGGCAAACTGCAGACGGATAAACTCCACGTCCTCCTCCTCGGCATACTTGAGAATATCTTCCTTTGTGTAATTTTTCATCATGATACCTCCCTGGCCGTGCACTTTGCACGCTTTTCTCCATTTCAAATCTCTTCGCCCTAAACTTACTTTGCGTTACAAAAAGGGCGCTCTTATCCCTTAAGAACGCCCTTGTCCTGTTACATCATAACAATTTATTACTTCTCTTGTCAATAGAATTCTGTGCTAACTCATTCCGTTTACGCATATGGTATATAAAAGAAAAATGCAGGGATATTCTATGAGTTCTAAAACAAAAATCGTGGTACTCCATCTGAAGGAATTAATATACACAGGAATTTTCGCTGTATTGGGTATTCTGTTCATCGTCCTACTTATTATCATGTTCCTTCCCCATAACAAGAAATCCGAAAAACCGATTTCTCCGCGCGGGGCTGGAACTGTTACCGGAAATGAATCGGAGTCAAACGGCAGAAACGAGACAAAATCCATAGAAACCTCCTACATACCCGGCGTATACACTACCTCTCTGGTTTTAAGCGACCACACCGTAGACGTAGAAGTCATCGTCGATCGTGACTGCGTAACCTCCATCCGTCTGGTGAATTTGGATGAAGCTGTCACCACCATGTATCCGCTGCTTGAGCCTGCCATTGAATCCATCGCCGGACAAATTTACGAAAAGCAGTCTCTGGACGGCATTACCTATGCAGATGAAAACAAATATACCTCGCTCGTCCTGCTGCAGGCAATACAGGCGGCTCTGGAAAAAGCAGCCGACATCGGCGAATAAATTTTCAGTTTCTACAGCTCCTCTGCCTGCCTGAGCCAGAGTGCCGCACTGGCGTCAGACGGCATGCGCAAATCTCCTCTGGGAGAAACCGCAACGCTGCCCACCTTCGGGCCATCCGGCAGGCAGGAGCGCTTAAACTGCTGACTAAAAAATCTGCGATAAAACATTTTCAGCCATTTCAGAATAACCTCGTCCTCGTACTGCCCTTTAAAGGAAAGCCTTGCAACGCGGTATACCTTGGCGGGTTCAAATCCGCAGCGCAGCATATAGTAGAGGAAAAAGTCATGCAGCTCGTAGGGTCCCACCAGTTCTTCCGTTCGCTGGGCAATCACACCGTCCACGGGGGGAAGCAGTTCCGGACTGACGGGCGTATCCAGCACGTCCAAAAGAATGTCCTTAAGTTCCCTGTCATCACAGGTATCCGCATAAAAGCGAACCAGATGGCGGACCAGTGTCTTAGGCACACCCGCATTCACGCCGTACATGGACATGTGGTCCCCATTGTAGGTCGCAAAGCCGAGCGCCAGTTCAGACATATCGCCCGTTCCAATCACAAGTCCATTTTCCTTGTTTGCAATATCCATCAGCACCTGCGTGCGTTCTCTCGCCTGTCCATTTTCGTAGGTTACATCATGTGTGTCCAAATCCTGTCCTATGTCCTCAAAATGCACCGTTACCGCCCGTTTAATATTGACCTCACGCAAGTCTGCTCCCAGTACACGAGCCATGCTGCACGCGTTTTCATAGGTCCGGTCCGTCGTGCCGAAGCAGGGCATCGTAACCGCCACGATATTTTCTCTGGACAGCTTCAGCATATCAAAAGCGCGTACCGTCACCAAAAGCGCAAGGGTAGAATCCAGACCGCCCGACACGCCGACAACCGCCTTTTTCACGCCCGTATGTTCCAGCCGCTTTTTCAAACCATAGGACTGAATGGAGAGAATTTCCTCACATCTCTTTTCGCGCTCCGTCTTATCGGAAGGCACAAAGGGCATACAGTTAAAGGTTCTTTCCAGAGCAGTCTCTTCCTGCTCCAGCGAAAATGCAACTACCGCATATTCCCTGTCTACTTTTTGACCGAAGGTTGACATGCGCCTGCGTTCCGCCCGCAGTCTGTGTATATCAATATCCGCATAGACGCTCTCGCAGGAAAAGCGTTTTGCCTGAGACAGCACAACACCGTTTTCCGCAATGATATTGTGTCCGCCAAAGACCAAATCCTGCGTAGATTCGCCCTCACCCGCGCTGGCATAAACATATGCGGCAAGAAGCCTTGCGCTGGAAGATTTCACAAGCATCTCACGGTAGACATCCTTACCCACCGTTTCATTTGAGGCCGACAAAATGACAATAACCGTCGCACCCGCAAGCGCATGCGCCGTTGCAGGCGGATTGGGCA
>CAMWLB010000098.1 GCA_947174985.1 uncultured Lachnospiraceae bacterium
CCGGCTGAGGCGGGAAGTCCGCAACCTGTTCCTTTCAGTTAACTCTTCTAGCCACTCGGTCAAGGCAGGGCACCTTGATATGAAGACCTACCGACCATGTTCCCTGATATGCGCCAAGGCGTTCCACCACATAGGCCTGTGCCTGCGGTACAATCTTGATACAGGAAATTAGTATCAATAAAAGCAGCACAATCAGAATAATAATAATCCATTCCATTTGTTTTGTTTCCTCTCTTTCTTTTATTACGTAACCGCAAAACGATTGCAGTTATCTTTCCTTTTTACATTTATCTGGGCTCCACAATCAGTTTTACACCGCTAATCGCACGCACCAAAACCACTGTGCCGACTGCTATTTTCTGATTTTCGTCCATGCTCCGGGCTGTCCACTCCTGACCGCCCACCGTTACCTGTCCGATTCCTTCCAAATTGTCGATCTCGCTGATGACAATCGCCTGTCTGCCCACCATACTCTCCACATTCGTCTTAATGCGGTCTTTATTAAAATACCTGACCGCTATCGGACGGGTAAAGAACAGCAGCAGTATGGAAACTATCAGGAATAAAGCAACCTGTATCACCAAAGGCGCATGCAGTGCCGCCGCTACTGCCGCAAGCAGGGCGCCTCCCGCAAACCAGATGGTGGTCAGTCCCATGGTTACAAGCTCGATGACAATAAATACAATTAAGAGCACCAGCCATACAAACAGCATATTTTCCAATATCCTGAATTCAAACATCTAACTGCCCCCTTTCTTAAAATTTTCCGTTTTTATATACCCTTATCTTACTACAGCTCTTTGCTCGGGGCAACCATTTTATTTGCATTATAACCAAAATTATGCTTGCAATTCCCGCACGATAAAAGGGACGGCTCTATGCCGTCCCCTCTGCTTTAATAGAATACATGATTGCCGATTACAAGTCCCTCACGCCCGTTGTTACGCCTGAAATGCGTCAGGTCTCCTACATTAGATACACCTGAAATCGCCTCCGTCGCCGCGTCAATACAACTCTGGCTGATTCTTCCGGATTCCAGTACCCTGTTGACCTTACCGCTCTGCGCGGGAGTAAACTGTCCCGAAGCATAGATAACACCGTGAATCGTATCAGGATATGCAGCGCTCCGCACACGGTTCATGACAACCGCACCTACCGCAAGCTGTCCCTCGTAGGACTCGCCGCCCGCCTCGCACTGAATCAGCGCTGCCAGAAGCAGGGTGGTGTCTGCATCGGTAGTGTACTCTCCGTAATTTACATGGCGTTTTGCCTCCGCCTCCGCAGCTTCACGCTCCTTGATTGCCTCCATGGTTTCGCCTGCGTCAAGCTTAAACTCAATTGTGATATAGTCCGTGGAAACATATCCATCCGAACCTTCATAATCGATACATGCCCAGCCGTCTTCGCCGACATAAAGCACTTCGACTTCGTCGCCCTTGGGCAGTATACCGTATACGCCCGCCTCCAGACTGGGTTCTTTTCTTACCTTCAGCCCGTCGTCAATGTGCGCAACCGTCACGCCAACACTGGCTGCAAGCGTCTCTGCCTCCTCACCAAATAAGAGGTACTCATCGCTTGCCCAGCCTATGACATCTCCCGACTGAAGCAGTGTCCATCCATTCTCTCTCTCCAAAATAGTGCCGCCGCAGTCTTTATACAGCTTTCCAACCTTCTCCGCATCCGTATTCGGCTCTGCGCGGACATTTAATGCGTTGCTGACATTTGCCATAACCAGTGTGGATTCTTCTTCCTTTGCCGTAGCAGTCAAATCTATGTTCCACTCCTGCGCCCTGGCATTTATGATTTCTGATGCGTTCGTAGCACCCGGGTCTAAAATCGCCGATGCCCCTCCGTTAAAATCGTTCAGGTAATTTCTCACGGTGCCAGCTTCCGCAATCATACCTGTATTGTAAAAAACCATCACCGCCATAACCAGCGCGGCAAACAATACAGGCAGCCTTCTGCCTCTTGCCATTTTCTTTACCTCCAAATGCAAATTGATATCAGTGTGTCCTGATTATTATAAGAATATACCGATGTCATTACATTTATTACAATTTTATTACATTTATTACAAAAGTAATGATAACAGAGGATTCGTATTTTGTCAAGTTTTGGGATTTTTGATACAGACAATTCTCTGTTTGTCATGTAATTTTCAAAGTACAAAGAATTGTTTTTTAGTTCTTTTTTTCTATGACATATCTGCATCCGAACTATTCGGAATCAGTTTTTCTTCCGTAAAGTCAATCAACATCTCCGGAATATACATATAATGATTGCTATCGTAAATCTTATAGGAATATGATGTGATACCATGACTGTCCAATCTCTCCTTCAAGTGCAAGAGTCCCTCCAGTGTAGAATCATTTACTCCGTAATACTCCTCATAATCCTTGTCCTCGTCATCTCCGCCTGTTAGGTACAATTCCTTATTCATGGTACTTCTACGCTCAAAATAGCCATAATCGTTCTTATATGCATCGAAGTCCGGTTGATCAGTAAAATACGGTGTCCAGAACGTCGGACTACCGATGATGTATTTTCCAAAAGGCTGATTCTCATAGAGATCTGAATTGAATGCTGCATAATGAGCAAACACACCTCCCTGAGAATGACCGAATAAAACAGATTCTTCAAAATCCAAGCTGTATTCATCTGCAAGATAAGGCATCATATTGTCAGTTAAGAAATTCAAAAATTCTTTTTTATTCCTGCAGAAAATCTCCGCTCTGTTATCGTTACTCCAACTATCCATATCATACTCAAATCCGACAGTTATCATAACATACGGATTTGCTTTTCCGTTCTCCATCTCAGTCCACAACTTTGCAACATCATTAAACCGCCAAACCGCATCTGTAAGCACAAGCGCAGGATAAGCCTTCACTGAATCATAATCCGGCGGTGTTACCACATGCACCGCAAATCCCATATGAAGCTCGTCATCAAAAAAATGATATTCCTTCACATGATCAGCGATTGCCTCAACCGCAGTTTTATCCATCTCCCATGCATATGCCGCATCCTCCAGCACCATAAGTTCACCCGCATGCTCATAGTAGAAATCAAGGCATTGTTCAAAAGCATCCGAAGAGATACCGATGGCCTTCTCCGCAATCACCGCTTTATATAAGGCAATGATATCATTGTATGTTGTGTCGGCATATTCCTCGTCAATCAGACCGTCCTTCAAACGATCATCAATATCTTTTCGCAGAACCTCTTTGAACTCGTCAAAATCTGCAAATTCAAGATGATCTATCCTCTGTTCATTGGTATCTGCATTATAGAAAAGCGCGTAGGTTTCACCTTTACTGCCATCATAATCAACCTCCGGAAAAAACGAGAAGTAAAACCGTCCTTCCACAATTACCCCACATATTTTTTTATATCCGTCAGGCAATGCATGATACTCACGGAGCAGCGATGCCGTATCAACGCCTTCTTTCTGTTCCTCTTCAGCTTCCTTGATCAACTCTTCTTTCGTTTTAAACCCATATATGATATCATCATAAAAACCATCCACCGGAGCATCGGGAAGATTCCCGTACTTTTCCTCCGCCCAAGGGGCGTCAAGTAATTGAAACTCCGTCTGCTTAACGGAAGCGAATTCCGCATCGCTCATCTTATTCACCAGCACATGACTTTCCGTTACCGTTGATGAATTCTTTTCAGACGTGTTTGTACCTCCGCATGCTTCCAGACCAAACAATAACGAAATCAGCAAGAACACAATCACATTCCTTTTTATTACTCTTTTCCTTTTCACAGTTACATCATCCTCCTTGCATCGTCGGGCAGAAAACACACCCGGCATGATTATTTACAAGAACAATATAACTACTTTATATGAACCGCAAAGGAATGCAATATGAATTTCATATGGAGAATTCATGCCAAAGGAAGTCGTATTTCCGCTACGACGCCACCGTCAGTATTACGAATGACACAATCACCGTTTTGCTTAGTTATGATCAATTTCGCGATATAAAGTCCGAGACCGCTCCCGCCGTTTTTCCTGTTATGCGAGGAATCAGCCCTATAGAATGGTTCAAACAAATGCGGCAGGTCTTCCTCATCAATTTGAGCATCTGTATTACGAACCGTTATCTCAACCTTGGAACCTTCCACACATGAAGAGATCACAATCTTGGAACCTTCTGTCGAGTAAAAAACCGCATTGCTGATAAACGAACCAACTGCCAACGCAGTAAGTTCCCTATTACCATGAAAAAAAATATCTTTCTCAGTTTCTTTCTGCACCTTTATATTACGCACGACAAACATATCTTCAAAATCTTTCAGCTTGTCGGACAGTAAATCATCAAGATGCACTTTATTCATTACGACATCATCTGCCGACTGCATTTTGGATGCGGTCAGAATCTCGTTAATAAGGCTTTCCATACGCTTAACCGTTCGGAGCGAACGAGACAGATATGTATCATGATCCGCATAGGCTCCGACACCCTCTATCATCCCTCGAATATGCCCTTCAAGTACGGTAACCGGCGTTTTCAATTCATGTGATGCTGCCGTAAAAAACATTCTTCTCTGGCTCTCAAGCTCTTTTACTTTGCTTATCTCTGTTTCAAGTTCTCTAATCTTCTGTTCCAGCGTTGCAGACATGGCATTTAAGTCGCGCGCAAGATCTCCAATTTCATCGCCTCTGGATATATCACATTTTATATTGAAATCCAACTGTGCCATGGATTTGGAAGCCCTGCTTAATCGCTTGACAGGATAGGCAAACAGCCTTGTGTAAATCAATGAACACGCTAAAGAAATTACCAAAATGACAATGATCATGAACGGTACGCTGTCTCTTACAGCCTGCGGAAACAGATTCTCTTCCCTACGAAAAATATAATACATGAGAATATAGCGTTTGTTATTATCTTCAAATTTAAATGCATAAGTTCCCATCGATTGATAATCATCCCGTATGAGTAGTTCTTCCATCTCTTTGTCCGTTTTTAAAGTATAGGATGATATTGTCGTAATAATCGCAATATTACCTGATATATATTTATCTCCATCCAATAGAAGTATATCGAGACCGCTCCTTTGGATAAAGTCATCTATCATTTTCCCACCTTCATCCGTATCTACCCTGGCAAGCTTCTCAACCAGTTCCTTCAGTTCCGTTTCATAAGAGTAATAAGACAGCGGGGTTTGTTTGTAGAGTGCATAGCAAATAAACAGGCTCGATAAGACCTGCACAATAAATGATATAACAAATACTTTGAATGATATTCTGTTAAATATCTTTCTTCGCAATTCGATATCCCCTGCCTCTCACTGTTTCAATATATTCTCCACCCATTTTGTGACGAAGATTCTTGATATGACTGTCCACAATTCTTTCATCAACCAAAGTATCATAATCCCACAAGAGATCAAGAAGAAGTTCTCTCGTGTATACCCGGCCGGGATTCTTCGCGAGCGTATGCAAGATATCAAACTCGCGTGTGGTAAGCTCAATATTCCTTCCGCAAATCAAAACCTCCATCGTGTCCGTGTTAATCACAATATCTCCGCAAGTAAGCAGTGCATCCCATCTGCTTTGTACACTTTCTTTTCTTCTTAACAGTGCATTGACCTTACGCAGAAATACAGGCATTGAAAACGGCTTTGTCACATAATCATCCGCCATCAGATCATAGCCCTTGATCTGGGAATCGTCATCATTTAAGGCTGACAAAAATACAACCGACGTATTAGATTGTTTTTTGATTACTTCGCATACCCCAAATCCATCAATCTTCGGAATCATGATATCAAGCACAACAAGATCAAACTCTTTCTCTGAAAAAAGAGAAAGCGCCTCTACGCCATCCTCCGCAGTGCTTACTTCACAGCCCTCGTGCGTCAGATAATTAGTCAAAAGCTCTCGGATATCCAATTCATCTTCAACAATCAATATTCTTTTCATGACTATATTATAATCCCTTTTTGTGGATTTAATGTGGAGATTACCAGCCGTTGGCAGCTCGCTCACAAAATGCTGTATTTCGTACGGGATGCATAGGTCGGCAAGCAATATGAGCAAGAATGCGCAGCATTCTGCGAATTCGGTTGTCGGCGTGGTCAGTGAGTAACCATTTTTTTAAATAACCTCTGCTTCTGTCATTTGCACTCTGTGTACAGTTTTCTTTTGTCTTGCCATAATAAAAGACCCTTCTATGATTTTTATTTATCACAGAAGCGCCTTCTAAATGCTATTTTACAAAAAAGTTTCACACTCTCGTCACAGCCTCTTTGATTTTTCGATGCACGCTTCCATCGCCTCCATAACCGTGGCGCGCATACCGCCTTCTTCAAGCACTTTTACCGCCTCAATGGTGGTACCTCCCGGCGAGCACACCAAGTCCTTGAGTTCACCGGGATGCATACCGGTTTCCAGTACCATTTTAGCACTGCCGAGCACGGACTGCGCCGCCATGGCATACGCCTGCTTTCGTGGCATTCCGGCAAGAACCGCCGCATCCGCCATTGCTTCGATAAACATAAATACATACGCAGGTGAACTTCCGCTCACACCGACTACCGCATCCATCATATGCTCCGGAACTTCCCACACCGTGCCAAAAGCGGAAAGCAGCCTTTCTGCCGCTTCCATCTCCGCATCGGAAACCAGACTGCCCCGCACATAGGCGGTACAGCCCTCCAGCACAAGTGCAGGTGTGTTGGGCATACAGCGCACCAGCTTTATCTCCCGCCCGAACGCCTCCTCTATCCACGCCATCGTCTTTCCCGCCGCAATACTGATTACCATGGTTTCCGGTCTGACCGCCCCTTTGATTTCTGCAATCACTTCCGGAAAAAACACCGGCTTTACAGCCAGAAAGAGAATATCCACGGCAGCAGCCGTCTCCGCATTGCTCTTTGATACCTCTATGCCGTATTTCTCCCTGCATCGCTCCAGCGTTGCCTGCGTTTTTGCGGAACCGATAATGTCTCCCCGTTCCACAAGTCCCTTTTTCAGCATACCGCCAATCATGGCGCCTGCCATATTACCCAGTCCAATAAATCCAATTTTCATTCTTGCTCCCATCTGCGCACTTCAGTGCGCGTATCAATCAAGGCTGACGCCTTTCCTTTCTCTGCCTGTGCACCTCATAGGACAAAAGTGCTGCCGCAATTGCTGCGTTTAAAGATTCTACCTTTCCCTCCATGGGTATTTTTAAATAAAAATCTGCCTCTGCCGCCGTCTCTTTGCAGAGCCCCTTTCCTTCATTTCCAATCAAAAAGGCACAGCCTGTACGAAATGAAAAGCTGTCATAGTAGTCCTTTCCCTTGAGATGCGCCGCATAGATTGCAATCTCTTTTTGCTTCATTTCCCGAATCAGGTTCGTAAGGCTTTCCACATACAGAAAAGGCACCCTGTAGATGGAGCCCATGGTGGAGCGGATTGTCTTGGGATTGAAAATATCCACCGTATCTTTTGAGAGAAAAACGCCGTTCACACCGGCGCCCTCGCCTGTCCGGATTATCGTTCCCAGATTGCCCGGGTCCTGCAAATCCTCCAGTACAAGGAAAAACCCGTTTTTTACGGCAAGCAGTTCTTCCTTTTCATAGACTGGTCTTTCCAACACAGCCAGCGCTCCCTGCGGTGTTTTGGTATCAGCCGCTTTTTTCATCACCTCCGGCGACAATGTCTCATATCCATTCTGCCTGATTTTACAAAATAATGCCTGCTCTTTTTCATCGCTGCTGTTCTGCAGCTTTTTTTCCAGCTCTTCGGTTAGGTATATTTCCCGAATTCTGTCCGCCGGTGCTTCCTCCAGCATCTTGATGCCCTCCACCACAAACACGCCGTCACGCCGTCTTGCTTTTGCTTCAGACTGCCACTGTACAAGCTGCTTTACTCTTGGATTTGCCGTACTTGTTATCATATAGAATGAATGCCTCTCCTTTCAGGTCTGCGGGCGCACCATGCAGTCTGCCCCCATAACCCTGATTGCCAAAAGTCCCGGTATACCCTTCTTTGGGCTGCCGGGACTCTGTTTTCTATTTGTTGTTATGAACCAATCCGGCACTACTTTGCCAGCAGTTTGCTTATCTCAAATGAATATTCCGGAATGTTCTTTGTCATGGCAAGTGCTTCCTCGATATCATAGTCTATGAACTCGCCATGTCTATAGCCGACTACACGCTTGGTCTTACCCTCCAGCAGAAGATCCACCGCGTAAGCGCCCATAATGGAAGCGTAGTAACGGTCCTTACAGGTCGGGCTGCCGCCTCGCTGCATATGTCCCAGAATTGTGGCGCGGGTCTCAATACCGGTCGCCGCCTCAATTCTCTTTGCCATGGAGTTGGAGTGTCCGATTCCTTCCGCATTGATGATGATATGGTGTTTCTTGCCCATCTTACGCTTTTCAATAATATTATTGATAATCGCCTGCTCGTTATAGTCATATTTTTCAGGAATCAAAATATCCTCCGCGCCGTTGGCAATACCACACCAAAGCGCAATATAACCTGCGTGGCGCCCCATAACCTCGATAACGCTGCAACGCTCATGGGAGGAAGAAGTATCACGCACTTTATCAATCGCTTCCATTGCGGTGTTGATAGCGGTATCAAAACCGATGGTATAATCCGTACATGCAATGTCCAAATCTATCGTGCCCGGAAGACCGATTGCATTGATGCCCAGCCTTGCCAGCGCCTGCGCGCCGCGGTAGGAACCGTCTCCGCCGATTACCACCAGACCGTCGATACCATGCTTTTTACAGATATCAGCGCCCTTCTGCTGTACATCGGGGAATTTGAACTCGGGACACCTCGCCGTTCCCAGAATCGTACCGCCCTTCTGGATAATATCGGAAACATTGTGGGTTTCCATATCTATGATTTCTTCATTCAAGAGACCCATATAGCCTCTCTCAATGCCTTTTACCTTTAATCCTCTGGCAATCGCCGTACGCACTACCGCACGAATTGCAGCATTCATGCCGGGCGCGTCGCCGCCGCTTGTCAGTACAGCTATTGTCTTTACCTGGTCAGCCATGAATCTACCTCCTAACATTTCCTCTATTTTAATCCATTTCTATATGATTTTCAATCATTTTGTGATATTTTTTTCACAAGACGGAAAACGAGCGAGGTTTCCGCGTGATAAGCGAGGATATGCTGATGCAGACGCGCTCTCGCTCTAGGAAAACGCAGCGGTACTAGGGCTGTAAAGAACACAGCCCTAGTGCCGGCGTTTTCCAAAGGTCTGCATCAGCATATCCTCGCTTACCCCGCTGCTTGCCTGCAACCTTAAAAATCAAAAAATTCTTCTTTTAGTAAACCGTAGAGATGCATGTCTGTCCAGTTTCCGGCGTTATCCTTTGTATGGCTGCGCTGTACGCCTTCCTTAGTCATGCCGAGTTTTTGCATTAGGGGGACGGATTTGGTGGTATCTGTTGTTTCGGCAAAGATTTTGTGAGCCTGCAGTTCACCGAAGGCGTATACTATCACTCGGGAGCAGGATTCGTAGGCGTAACCCTGCCGCCAGTATTGTTTGTTAAAGAACCAGCCTATTTCATAGACATCTTTTTCTACAGAGTGAAAGAGGATATAGCCGATGACTTTATTGCTTTCTTTTTGAACGGCAGCAAACGCACCTTTTCTGCCGATACAGAATTCCGCCAGAAAGTTCTTGGTTTTTTCAAGGCTGTATGGCGGCTCGCAGTACGCCATTGTTTCACTGTCGCCTAGAATGTCCTGCAAATCTGCGGCATCCTC
>CAMWLB010000099.1 GCA_947174985.1 uncultured Lachnospiraceae bacterium
GGATTATCCGGCATGGCGCTTGGTCTGTTTTCCACACTGATAATCGGCACGATAATCGCCCAGTTCGGAACCCTGATTGGAGGAACGGTGGGAAGCTATTTGGTGGCGATGGCAAATGTGGCGAAGAGTCTGACGGGAGCCGGCATCGGAGTGGGCGTGGCATGTAAGTATAAAGAAGGACCGCTTGTGACTGTGTCTGCGGCAGTAACCGGCATGATAGGTGCGTTTCCTGCTGCTGTATCGATGGAAGCCTTTAAGCTGGGTGCACCCGGAGAGCCGCTGGGCGCTTTTATCGCTGCTCTTGTGGCAATAAAGCTGGGACATCTTGTGGCGGGACGCACAAAGGTGGATATCATTGTGACGCCTTTTGTATCCATTGTTTCCGGTGCGATAACAGGTCTTGTCGCAGGACCGTATATTTCTGTATTTATGACATGGTTGGGCAATCTGGTCAATGTCAATGTGGAGGCACATCCGATTCTGGGTGGAATTGTGGTTTCCGTCCTGATGGGAATGATTCTGACGCTGCCCATCAGTTCGGCGGCAATCGGCATTTCCATGAGTATCAGCGGACTGGCGGCAGGTGCGGCGACAATCGGCTGCTGCTGCAATATGGTCGGTTTTGCTGTGGCAAGTTACAGAGAGAATAAGCTGGGTGGGCTTGTGGCGCAGGGGGTCGGTACCTCCATGCTTCAGGTGCCCAATATCGTAAAAAAACCGGTGATATGGATACCAGCGATTTTGTCCAGCGCGATTTTGGGGCCGATTGCTTCCACAGTATTTGGCATGGTGAGTACGCCGGTCGGCTCCGGTATGGGTTCCGCCGGCTTCGTGGGGCAGATTGCCGCTTATGGTGCGATGACAGAAGCTGGCATGACAGGAATTGGCGCCCTGGGTCTGATTCTTCTGATGCATTTTGTTCTTCCTGCTGTACTTACACTTCTGATATCGGAATTTATGCGTAAAAAAGGATGGATTTCCCAGGGGGACATGGCGCTGAACGTGTAAAAAGCGTATATTTTGTATAAAATGTTAGCAAAATTTTGTCCAAATGTTACAAAAATGTTAAATAAACATTGTTTCGAAAAGTCATCTGTGGTAAAATGGTTAGAGTTTACTGGAGGTGACTTTTATGGCAAGAAGGAAGCACAAGAGAAAAGTAAGCCGTATAGTGATACTGACAACCGATGCCGTAAACGCAAAAACAAGGCAGATAAGAATACGTCCCATGGCGGCGTGGCTGCTTATGCTGATTCTCTGCTGTCTGTTTGGCGGCCTCATAGGCTATATTGCATATGAGGGACAGATATGGGAGATGAACAGAGCGCATGATGATGAGCAAAAGGCAGTGATTGCGTCGCTGGAGGAAGAAAAAGGCCGTCTGGAGGCAGAGATAGAGTCGTTGAATGTAAAGATAGAAGCCTTGAGTACAGCGGTCAATGCACAGGCGGAGACTGCGGAGGCGCTGCAGGAGGAGCTTTCCCAGCAAAGCCTGCCGACGGATTTTCCGCTTACTGGCGGCGCGTCTATTGAAGAAGTGACGGAAGGCGAGCCCATGGTAATCTTTACTGCGGCAGAGGGTATTGCTGTGGTAGCTTCGGCAAAAGGTACGGTTACAGCAGTAGAGGAGGATGAAACTTACGGATACAGAATTGTAATAGATCATGGAAATGGTTATGTTTCCATCTATCGCAATGGAGGAGAAGCACAGGTAAAGGTGGGTGATGAAGTGGCACAGGGAAGAACCCTGTTCCTTGTAGGAAATGACAATAAACAGCTTGTCTATCAGATTATGAAGGATGGCGAGTATATCAAACCTACAGATATGTTGTCAATCAACGGTTAAAAACGCCGCCTATAGCGGCAGGAACATTCTGTGCCAGCGCTGCGGTGCGGAATGTAAGAATAAAAAGGGCAGTGCAGAAATGAGGAAAAGTATGAAAAAATCAGAGACAGCAATTACAACTATTATTGGCAAGGATTCCGTTGTGGAAGGAGATTTCAGGTCTGGTGGATCTGTCAGACTGGATGGTACCATAGAGGGAAATGTGACGGTGGCAGGCAATCTGATTATCGGTGCGACCGGCAAAATACATGGAAATCTGGATATCACTTCCGTTATCATTGGCGGAGAGATAATCGGAAATGTCAACGCTTCCCTGCGAACAGAACTGACTTCCACGGCAAGGTTAATCGGCGATATCAAAACAACGTTGATTGTGATTGACGAAAAGGCAATTTTCCAGGGCAGATGCGATATGAATCAGGATGATGTGAAAATTAAAAAACATCCGGCGAGAGAAAGCAGGGCAGGAAAGAAATCTGCAAAAGAGGCCATCAGGGAGGCGCTGAGAGAAGCAGAAGAGGCAAGTGATGATGACGAGATTCTGGCTGCCGCTTCCATGGGCACAGACAGAATGGAACTGTAAAGACTTTTGCATTGAAAATAAGAAGGATTGTCACTGACAACCCTTCTTATTTTTGTATATCTTATTTTTTGTTGATTCTGTCAAAAACCAAATCGTAGCCGTCGTTTCCATAATTGAGTGACCGGTTTACGCGACTGATGGTAGCTGTTGAGGCGCCGGTTTTGTCGGCAATCTCAAGATAGGTTTTGTGGCTTTTCAGCATGGCTGCCACTTCAAAACGCTGGGATAATGATAGTAGTTCGTTTACGGTACAAAGGTCTTCAAAAAAACTGTAACATTCATCCCGGTTTTTCAGACTTAAAATGGCATCAAACAGGTAGTCCACGGCATCTGTTTTTAGTTTTTTGTTCATAACGATTACCTCACTGTTTACTTTTGCACTGTAAAATTTTACAGTCTTGACTATGAAATTTTATCATACTAAAGTTTTAAAGTAAAGCCTTTTTGAAGTATCTTGTAAAAATTGCGGCAGAGAAGTTTTTCGAAAATCATACAGAAAAATCTTGTCATGTAGTATTCATTACTATATAATATATACAATAGTCGTCCTGGAATATGAGACGGCAGGCAGAACCTGCCAGAGAAGGGGAGAGAGTTGATGACAACAAACACGGAAGAACTGCTTCATTCTATATTGGACAACCTTGCAAAGGTGGAATATATTAAGCCTGAGGATATTCCCAATATTGATTTATACATGGATCAGGTGACCACCTTTATGGACGACCGTCTGCGGAAGAAGACCAGGAATCCGGGCGAAGACAAAATTCTGACAAAGACCATGATAAACAATTATGCCAAGAATGATCTGCTGCCCCCGCCCGAAAAGAAGAAATACAATAAAGAGCATATGCTTCTTTTAATATTTATCTACTACTATAAGAACATTCTTTCCATCAGCGATATTCAGACATTGCTGAAGCCGATTACAAAAGAGTTTTTTAAAACAGAAGAAGAGTTTGATTTAGAGAGCATCTACAGAGAAGTATTCGGTATGGAAGAAGAACAGATGCAGCACTTGAAACAAGATGTGCTCGATAAGTTTAAGAAGGCGGATAAAACCTTTGAGGATGCGCCTGAGCAGGAGCGTGCGTTTCTTAAAAAGTTTTCTTTTATCTGCCTGCTGAGCTTTGACGTATATGTGAAAAAACTGCTGATTGAAAAAATGGTGGATGGTTTGCGTGACGAAGAAGCGGAAAAGAAATAGATTTCTCAATTTACATGTGCGCAGGATGCGCAGACAGGAGTGGAAATGACCCCCATTATAGATATGCATACGCATACAATGGCAAGCGGGCACGGGTATAGTACCTTGAAGGAAAATATTGAGGCGGCAAAGGAAAGAGGACTGTGTGCGCTGGGACTCAGCGAGCATGGACCGGCAATGCCGGGAGGTCCGCATGTTTTCTTTTTTTCCAATTATCGCTGTATTCCAAGAGAATATGATGGTTTACGTCTTTTCTGTGGTGTGGAAGCCAATATCTGTGACTATGACGGTGGGCTGGATTTGGAAGAAGGACTCTTAAAGCAGATGGACTATGTAATTGCCAGTATGCATATACAGTGCTGCCGCCCAGGTACGATAGAGGAAAATACAAAAGCTTCCATTTTGGCAATGCAGAATCCCCATGTGACCGTGCTTGGACATCCGGATGACAGCCGATATCCCCTTGACCGTGAAAAACTGGTGCGTGCTGCAAAAGAGACTGGGACTGCGATTGAAATCAACAATTCTTCCCTGAATCCCCTTGCCCCCAGAAAAAACGCGCGGGACAATATCAAAGAACTGCTCTATTGGTGCGAGCGGTATGAGGCGCCGGTCCTTTTAGGGACGGACAGCCATATCTGTTACACCATAGGAGATTTTTCGGAGGCACTGACGGTTTTGGAAGAAGCGGGATTTCCGAAAGCGCTGGTTTTAAATTATGATTTGGATGATCTTAGGAAAATTGTGAAGTCGGACAGGCTGTAAATAAGAGAAAGAGAAAAATGATAAACCGGCGCAGGCTGATTACCTGTGCCGGTTCTTTTATGACAATAGATATGCGTGGAGATGCATTTTTGTGCTGTCGGATTATTTTGCTTTTTCCGCAAAAGAGGTGTCTACAAGCACATTATAGGGAACGCGCTCTGAAAGCACGCCGGATTCCTCCAGAATATTCTGAAGCAGCGTGAAGGCATCCTCACTGAAAATCAAGTCTTCCTTCCATGTGTCCTGCTCGTGGTATCTGTTTATGATGGTGGTCAGCGTATCCAAATCTGTTTCCTCAAACTGGGGTTTTATGACTTTGGCAATTTCTTCCGGCGTGTGGGAATTGACATAATCCATTCCCTTTTGCAGTGCGTTGGTAAACGCCTGAATAATTTCCGGATGCTCCTTGATATAGCTTGCTTTTGCCGAAAAAGCGGTGTAAGGCACATAGCCGGAATCTGTTCCCAGAGAGGCAACAACATAGCCGTCCCCCTTCTGTTCCAGGGAAGTGGCGTGGGGTTCGAATTCAACAGAGTAATATGGATTACTGCACCACTACAGATAAAAAGTAAAGCCGCCTATCTTGTGGCTGTCCTTATCAATGTTGATTTCTTTTATAATTCCCTTCCAGAATGCTTTTTTATGGGCGGCGTCCAGTTTTTCATAAAGGGATATCCAGTCGCCCTCAAAGGTGGCTGCAAGCGTCCTGCAGGCTTCCGGAGATATGGTCTGCTTTGGTGGTTCACAGGCCGCGAGCTTTGCAGAGAGCAGTTCATACTGTTCGTCGTAGTAGTCTTCTTTAATCCTTCCCTTCTGGAAGAGCAGGTTCAGGCGTTCCATTTCCGCCTGTATCGCGGCGGCTTGATTCTTTCTGCTTCCATTGCGGCGCTGGCTGTTTTTCTCCAAATCAATCATGGTTTCTTTAAATCGGAGTACAATATTGTCTAACAGGTACTTTTCCACGACGGATTCGGAAATGCAGGCTCCGTTGTGGAATTCCGTAAATTTGGCGCCGCAGCGGTAGCGTTTGTATTCGCTTGTGCTGCCGTCTTTCAGTTGCCGTCTTCTCACGAACCCCGACATATTCTTGCCGCATACCGGACAGCGTATCATCGAGGAAAAGATAAAAGGTTCCGTCTGGTGGGGAATCATCTTGGAATCGGACACCTGCCTGATTTTTTGGAACTGCTCCTGTGTTATGTAGGGCTCACAGTAGCCGACAATACCAAACTTAAGTCCGGTGTAAGTCTCACTGGAAAGCACACGGTTAATCTGGTACATGGTCGGTGAATCTTCTCCGTAAGTTTCCTGTATCCGCCGCACAGTTGCCTTTTTGGAGTAGGTATCAAAGTAGGTGCGGAAAATATCTTCTACAATATGCCTGGTGGCAGGGTCCTTCACCAGATGTTTCTGCTCATCCGTGGTGTAGCCGTATGCCGGCCGCCCGTTTAAATGTTCCCTGTTTCGTTTTTTATATGCAAAAACAGATTTGATACGTTCGGAATCCCTGTCACATTCATTTTCATTGACGGAAAGCATGATGTTGATGGCAAAGCGTCCGTTTGACGTGGTAGTGTCATATTCTTCAAAAATGGTTTTCCAGTTGCAGCCATGGGCTTCAAGGATTGCCTGCGTATTGTGGTAGTCCTTTATGTTGCGGAACCAGCGGTCGAGCTTTGTGACAAGGATCAAGTCTATCCTGTCGGCTTTGACATCATTTAAAAGCCGCTGCAGCTCCCTGCGGTTCTGCATTTTCTTGCGGGCGGTTATGCCCTCATCCGAGTAATACCCAACAATCTGGTAGTTGTGGGAGAGTGCGTACTCTGTGAGCGCCTGTTTCTGCGCTTCCAGCGACAGACCGTCCTTTACCTGTATGTCCGTGGATACGCGGTCATACAATGCGCAGCGGATTGATTTTTCCATGGGGTGGCCTCCTTGGGTGTTGTGGTATTTGGCGTTAGAGTTTACATATAGCGGAGCATTTGGACAAGAGATTCACCTGACAGTTTGTCGGTTTCATCTCTGTCCAGAGCACGCATTCCAAAATTTACAAAACCGTTACTCTGGTAGAAATCAATCAACTTTTCTTTCTGCTCGCATTCGAGGTAGACAATCTTGCCTCCAACTATGTATTGCATTTCCCTTACCTTATCCAGAGCTAATTTCAGAAGCTCATCACCGGTAATAAGTTTATCATAGCCATTAGCGTAATTTTTCCCAAGCTGTCCTATTAAAGGGGCCGATATAGTGTATCTTTGGACAGTCTTATCAAACTGTCCAAATTTGTTCATGCGATGTTTCCAGTTTTTACTGGGCAGACTGTCTTTTTCGATACAAAATACTTTATTTGCGAGCGTGAAATAGCCGCAAAGGACATATTTTTCTTTGTAAGATGCCATAATCAGGTAAGTGCTTGAAATGCTTTGTTTTGAAAATTCAATAGATGTGTGCCGTAAAAAATGCTCAACATCAGGGTTCAGGGGACAAGAAAAAGAGGAGAGAATGCTGTTAGCAGCACTCTCTCCTAAGGAGTCATCACTTAATATATCTCTTAGGTTAATTCCGATATAGCCGCTCCTCTGCTCAAAATGTTTCTCAGTGTATACCCTTTTACATCTTCGTAGGTTCTGCTGAGCTGAACATCTTTTGCTTGTTTCTTTGCGGCATTTTCCAGTGCGATAACCAATGACTTTCCAAGTTTCTTATCCTTAATATCCACATTTTTAAGAATACTTTTTGTTGCCATATATATCACCCTTTCTCTTTCAGACTCCAGTATATTGTATGCAATGCAGATAAAACAATAGACTGGAAATTAATGTAAATAAAACAAAGAGCACTTCCTTACTGACATGATAGATGAAAAACTCGGTTTTGTAAAGTATTAAGTTATCAATGACCAGAAAATATTTTGATTGTACGACTGCTTCGTATGGTTGGTTGTCTTTTGTCTGCAATGCAGACTAAGGACATGTTTTTTCAAAGCGTTACAAGTGTAATAGAATGCTTATTTTGCTCCTACCTTCTGTATAAGCGCCTCCTGCAGTACTTGAGAGAAGTTTACACCGAGTGCAATGGCTTCCTCATTTAACCATTCCGGAATGCTTAATGTTTTTTTGACGGCTTTTGTGCCGGTACGTTTTTTGTAAGATAACATATCAAATTCTACTACTACGCAGAACTCGCCGGAACCAGTTGAAATTTTGTCCGGTTCGGAAGGAACCGGTATTTCTTGTTTTTCTTCTTTGCGGCTTGTTAAGGCGAGACCGAGTGCCTCAACAGTCATTTCATATGCGTGCTGCATGTTGTCACCCTGTGTCATGCATTCGGGAATATCGGGAAATGTTACCCAGAATCCGCCTTCCTCTGCCTTGTGGAAAATTGCGGGATAAAATAATTTTTTCATACAGTGTGCCTCCATATTCAGAGTATGGGTCACTTTAACCCAGCTTGTTTCAATATTGCTGTTTCCATTCCCTTTTTAAGGTCTTTGGAGTGATAAGGAACGATTACGGTTTTATCAGAGGACGGATTTAACCGTTTTTCTTTAGATATTTAATCATTTCTTGTGAAGCCATTGGTAGATTTTGTATCTTCCTTCCGAATCAGAAAATATTGTAACACGTAATAATACGTATATCAACATAGAAATGGGAGTTATATTGAAATATTTTCACAAGATCAAAACTGGCGCCTGTTTTGTTAGGGGTTACAATAAAGGTGTAACTATAGGTAAATGGTTTTACGGGAAAAGGAGGCAAGGCAATGAATAAAGAAATTATGCTGAGAAGAATGTGCGACTTGAGGGAAGACCACGACTATACACAGCGGTATGTTGCATATAAACTCGGGATAGACCAGAGGACATACTCTATCTACGAGACAGGTAAGCGGAAAATGCCTGTGCACAAGCTGTACAAACTGTGTGAGCTGTACGGCGTGTCAATGGATTATTTGGTCGGTCGGAGCAGCAAAAAGAACGCAGGACGGTAACACAAGGAAGCAGCGCCTCCGAGTAAGTGGGAGGCGCTGCTTGTTGTTTAACTATTTGAAACAGTTACCGCAAGTGGAATAGCCCTGACTAATCAGATCATCAAGGGAACTGTTGGAAGTGGCATAATTCTGTGGTGCAATCTTCTTTACGCTGGAGCAGGAAGGATGGTGTATTTTCAATGTATGTGTGTTTAATACATATATAGCTTCAGTTTGTTGTTGTGAAGGATTGTCATATGTATTGAAATTGCCTGGGTCACCGGAAGCGCCTGAGTTGCTATTTTGCGTGTCTGACGGTCCTTCGATCTGTTCGGAAGTTTGGGCGTTCTGCGCTGCCTGTCCGGCAGCCTGTTCTTCAGCCTGTCGCTGTACCTCAGCTTCCTTAGCCGCCTGTTCTTCAGCCTGCCGTTGTGCTTCAGCTTCCTTAGCCGCCTGTTCTTCCGCTTGCCGTTGTGCCTCAGCTTCCTTAGCCGCCTGTTCTTCTGCCAGCCGTTGCGCTTCGGCTTCTTTAGAGGCCTGCTCTTCTGCAAGTTGTTGCGCCTTTGCTTCCTTGGTAGCCTGCTCTTGCTCAAGCCACCGTGCTACTGCTTCTTCACGTGTAGCGATGTCTACAACCCTAATGCGTAAAACATTGCTTTTGATATCGCCAGACGTAATATAAAAATAATAAGTGCCTTCCATGTTGCCGGTTATGATTTTGGATTCAGTGAAAGTAATGCCATCGTCAGAAATATATTCCAGTGTGCTTGTGTCCACACCTTCGGGAAGCACAGAAATTTCTATGGGAATTTCTGTATTAATATCATATTCTGTTTGGCTATTTGGTATAGATAAGTTTATTGATTCAACTGTTTTCTTTGGTGAAAAAATCCCGATTATGGCAGATACGCCAACAATCCCTGCTATAATCCCTATTGTGCCCTTTTTTGCCATGCTTTTTCCTTTTCTTATGTGTTATTTGATTCAAAATGGTTTCTCTGCAAGTTACCATCATCTGCTGTGAAATGAAAACTTCACTAATTGCTACAAAGTATATCATAAATAATAGTACAAGTAAAACAATAATTAAAAAATCGCCATAAACTACCAGAATACTTTCAAAAGTGAATGTGGTTTTATATATGCATAGGGTTTTTAACAGTTTTTGACAGTATTAAAGGCAGTGGGCTACCGACACACGGTATATGTTGGGGAAAAGAGAGGAGGGAAGTGGTTGAGTTTATTTCCAAGTCGGTATTGCAATAGAACCATCAATAAAAGCGAACATTTGCTTAGCAAAAAAAGTCTGCAAATAAAAAGTCAAGTAGAAATTGATGAACTTTGAAAATT
>CAMWLB010000100.1 GCA_947174985.1 uncultured Lachnospiraceae bacterium
GGCGGCGCAGTGTGAGGAGAAGGCGACGCATACCGGTATGATTCACAAGGACATGGGAGAAATCGACTGGAGCATGAGCGCAGAGAAGCTGGAAAGACTTGTGCGGGGATTAAACTCCTGGCCAAGCGCCTTTACCTTCTGGGAGGGGAAACAGCTTAAAATATGGGAGAGTGACATCTGTAAGGATGGGGAGCTTTCAGAAGAAGCAGAATATGAAAAGAAAGCAGCGGCGGGAACTGTCATCAAGGTGGAAAAGAACCGTTTTGCCGTCAAGTGCGGCGAGGGCGCGCTCTGGATACTGTCTCTCCAGTTAGAGGGAAAGAAGCGGATGCGCACGCTGGATTTCCTTCTCGGCAATGGAATCAAACAAGGAACCGTTTTCGAAGGGAGGTAGCATATGCCATACTACTACTATTCGTATTATTTTGAACCTACCTATCTGCTGGTGATACTGGGCGCTCTGTTCTGTATGCTGACCGGCGTATGGGTAAACAGCGCCATGAAAAAATACCACAGAGAGGGGAACACAAGAGGGCTTACCGGCGCAGCGGCAGCAGAGAGGATACTGCGGGAGGCGGGGCTCTATGATGTACGGGTGGAATGTTTGTCCAAGGGTGCGGGCGACCATTACGACCCGAGGACAAGGACAGTACGTCTTTCCTATGAAAATTACAATTATGCGACGGTGACGGCTGTGGCGGTAGCGGCACATGAGTGCGGACATGCCAAGCAGCATCAGGAGGGATATGCGCCGCTTAAGCTGCGCACGGCGATGGCACCTGCCGTTTCCATAGCCAATTATGTCGGCATGCCCCTTATTTTTCTAGGTATCTTTTTAAGCTTTAACCAGACCCTAATCAATATAGGCATATGGGTGTTTGCGATTGCCGTGGCATTTCAACTGATTACGCTGCCGGTAGAGTTTAACGCTTCCGCAAGGGCGCTGCAGAACATAGAAATCAGCGGTCTGCTTTCGCCTGCGGAGCAGCCTGGGGCGAAAAAAGTCCTGACGGCGGCAGCGATGACCTATGTAGCAGGTGCGGCGGCAGCGCTTTTACAGATGCTGCGTCTGATGATTTTATTTGGCGGCAACAGGCGGAATGATTAGCGTGAGAATATGGGAAAGGTAAGAGAATGGCGGAAAATATAAGGGAAATCGTGCTGGACATGCTCATGGAGGAGGAAAAAGGAGAAGTCTACTCACACAGGCTTGTCTTTGATGTGCTCACGAAGTACGACTATCTGACGGCACAGGAAAAGGCTTTTATCAAGCGGGTATTTGAAGGTACCATCGAGCGGCGGATAGAGTTGGATTACAGGCTGAATCAGGTGGCGAGTGTGCCGGTGAAAAAGATGAAACCGCTAATCCGCAATCTGCTGCGCATGAGCGCCTACCAGATATTTTATATGGACGGCGTGCCGGATGCGGCGGCGGTCAATGAGGCCGTGAAACTGGCACAGAAGAGAAAGTTTGTCAGCCTGAAAGGGTTTGTCAACGGTGTGCTGAGAAAGCTTGCCGCCATGGGAGAAGCAGGGTTTCCTTCGGAGGAACAAGAGCCGAAAGCCTTTCTTTCCGTGGCTTTTTCCATGCCGGAGTGGATAGTGGAACATTTTTTGAACTTGTACGATTACGAAGAAACCAAAGCGTTTTTTGCAGCGCTTTTAGAGGTGCGTCCCGTCACAATCCGGTTTGCGGCGCAGCTTGCCGAAGGGGAGCGGGAAGCGCTGATACAGAGATGGAGTGAAAAAAGTGTTAAGGTATCGCGGCACCCCTATGTAAAACAGGCATATTATCTGGAAAACTGCGACAATATCGTTTATCTGCCCGGCTTTTCGGAGGGGAAGTTTACGGTGCAGGATGCCAGTTCCATGCTGGCGGTTGCCGCCGCCGGCATAAAGTCCGGCGACACTGTGATAGACGTATGTGCGGCGCCCGGCGGAAAGGCTATGCTCGCCGCAGAATATGCAGGTGCAGTCGGCAGGGTGGAAGCACGGGATATCACAGAGGGCAAAATTGCAAAAATTGCAGAAAATATTGCCCGCATGAAGCTGGACAACATAAGCTTGAAGGTGTGGGATGCCTCCGTTTTAGATGAAACGGCAGAAGAAAGCGCGGATGTGGTGCTGGCGGACGTTCCCTGCTCGGGGCTGGGCGTTATGGGAAAGAAGAGGGATATTAAGTACAGGCAGAGCAAAGAATCGCTGTCAGAGCTGGCAGCGCTGCAGAAGGCAATTGTCAGGCAGGCGGCTTCTTATGTGAAGCCGGGCGGGATTCTTCTATACAGCACATGTACCATAAACCCTGCGGAAAACGAGGAAATGGCTGATTTTATCTGTAAAGAGCTTGGGTTTTCGCTGGAGACGATAGAAGCGTATCTGCCGGATATACCCGAAAAGGAAATGGCAAAACAGGGGTATATACAGCTTTTGCCGCAGCGTCATAACACGGACGGATTCTTTTTTGCCCGTCTGAGAAAACGGAAAATGTAATGCGTTCCTGCCGAATGCAGGAGACAGAAAGGAACTCAAACTTTGAAGGAAAAGAAGGATATCAAGTCCATGACGCTTTCTGAACTTACGGCGGAAATGGAGGCACTCTCGGAAAAGTCTTTTCGGGCAAAGCAGTGCTACGAGTGGATGCATGGAAAGCTGGCGCGCGGTTTTTCTGAAATGACGAATCTGTCCAAGGATTTTAGAGAAAAATGTGGGAACAATTATGAGTATACGGTTGCCGAAGCGGCGGATGTAAGGGAGTCTAAGGTGGACGGAACGAAAAAATTTCTGTTTCGATTTGCGGACGGCAATATGGTGGAAAGCGTGTGGATGCAGTACAAGCACGGCAATTCCGTCTGTATCTCATCGCAGGCGGGCTGCCGCATGGGATGTAAGTTCTGCGCATCCACACTGGACGGGCTGGTGCGAAATCTTTCCCCTTCGGAAATGCTGGAGCAGGTGTATGCCATAACCAGGCTGACAGGAGAGCGGGTTTCCAATGTGGTGGTGATGGGAACGGGAGAGCCTTTGGATAATTACGACAACCTGCTCCGTTTTATCCAGCTTCTTTCGGATGAAAACGGGCTGCATATCAGCCAGAGGAATATCACGGTATCCACCTGCGGGCTTGTACCTGAGATGTACAGGCTTGCGGACGAGGGGCTGCAGATTACGCTGGCGCTTTCCCTTCATGCGGCGACGGATGAAAAGAGGAAGAGCCTCATGCCAATTGCCAGCCGCTACAGCATAAATGAACTGATGAAGGCATGTGACTATTATGCAAAAAAGACGGGCAGGCGGATTAGCTTTGAGTACAGCCTGATAGATGGCGTCAACGACACCGAGGAGGACGCGGAGCTGCTTTCCGCGCTGGCAAAGCGCCGTCTCTGCCATGTCAACCTGATTCCGGTAAACCCCATTAAAGAGCGGAATTTTATTCGTTCAGACACAAAGAAAATCGAAGCATTTAAAAATAAACTTGAAAAAAACAAAATAAATGTTACTATAAGAAGAGAAATGGGGCGGGACATTGACGGTGCCTGCGGACAACTTCGAAGAAGTCACATATTAATGCAAGGAGAATGACGGTGTTAAAAACGTTTTCCATTACTGACATAGGAAAGAAAAGAAAACTGAATCAGGATTATGTTTATACATCCGAGCGGACTGTAGGAAATCTGCCGAATCTTTTTATTGTGGCGGACGGCATGGGAGGGCATAACGCAGGCGATTATGCATCCAAATTTACGGTGGAAACCATTGTAGGTGAAATCAAGACGGCCACGGAGAAAAATCCGGAAGAGATATTAAAGAGGGCGATAGAAACCGCCAACGGCAAGGTGCTTCGGATGGCAGGCGAAAATCCGGAACTGGAAGGCATGGGGACCACTGTGGTTGCGGCCACCTGCATAGGCGAAGAACTGCATGTCGCCAATGTGGGGGATTCGCGGCTCTATGTTATTGGCGAGAAGATTACGCAGGTGACGAGGGACCATTCCCTTGTGGAAGAGATGATACGGATGGGTGGGATAGACAGGCAGTCCGCCAGAAACCACCCGGACAAAAATATTATTACAAGGGCGATAGGGGCGGAAGACTATATTGACATTGACTTTTTTCATGTCAGCTTGTCAAAGGGAGATATTGTGCTGATGTGCTCGGACGGCTTGACCAATATGCTGGAAGACGAAGAAATCCGTATGATTTTAAACGGTCAGAGGGACATTGTGGAAAAAGCAGAGCAGCTGGTTAAGGCGGCCAACAACAACGGCGGCAAGGATAATATAACTGTAGTACTTATCGAGCCGTTTGCAGAATAGTTGAGGAGTGAAGCAGTATCACAGGCGAAGCTTGCGATATGCGTAGGAGTAAACATGATTAAAATCGGAATGATGATTGGAGAACGCTACGAAATACTGGAAAAAATCGGAACCGGCGGCATGTCGGACGTATATAAGGCGAAGTGTCACAAGCTGAACCGTTTCGTGGCGGTAAAGGTGCTGAAACAGGAATTTTCGGAAAATGCCAATTTTGTATCCAAGTTCCGTGTAGAGGCACAGGCGGCAGCAGGACTTATGCATCCCAATATTGTGAATGTATATGACGTCGGAGAAGAAAATGGTATTTACTACATTGTGATGGAGCTGGTTGAGGGAATTACCCTGAAAAAATATATCGAGAAGAAGGCAAGATTGTCCTACAAAGAGGCAGTCAGCATTGCCATTCAGGTGTCCATGGGCATAGAGGCGGCTCACAACAACCATATCATTCACAGGGACATTAAGCCGCAGAATATCATTATCTCCAAGGAGGGAAAGGTAAAGGTAACGGATTTCGGCATTGCAAAAGCAGCGACCAGCAATACCATAACCTCCAATGTGATGGGTTCTGTCCACTACACCTCCCCCGAGCAGGCGAGGGGCGGCTACAGTGATGAGAAGAGCGATATCTATTCGTTAGGTATCACCATGTTTGAGATGCTGACGGGGCGCGTGCCCTTTAACGGAGAGACCACGGTGGCAATTGCCATTAAGCATATTCAGGAGGAAATACCAAGCCCCAAGGATTTTGTGCCGGAGATTCCGGCAGGCGTGGAGCTGATTGTTTTGAAATGCTGCCAGAAAAGTCCGGACAGAAGATATCAGTCGATGGCGGAACTGATAGAGGATTTGAAACAGTCTCTCATCAATCCAGAGGATACTTTTGTTGTGTTTAACGATCCGGACGAGGATGCGGCGACGAGATTCATTTCTGACAATGAAATGGCGCAGATAAAACGGCAGTCGGAGCGCAGGGATTACATGGAAGAAACCCTGCGGTTAAAGAGCGATGCAGAGGAGATAGAGGAGGACGAGTATCCTGAGGAGGATTACGAGGACGGCTATGACCCGAAGATGGAGAGAATCACCACAATTCTTGCCGTTGCGGCGGGGCTTATCATCTGTTGCGTGATTATCTATTTTGTGGGAAAGATTACCGGTATTTTCGGATTTGGCAAGGATGAACCGGGGACGCCGTCAACGGAGTCTACTACTGTAGAGAGTGAAACGGTGCCCATGATAAAGGTTTCGGGCATGTCTGTTGCGGAGGCGCAGAAAGAGCTTCGGGACATGGGACTTTTGACTGAACTAAGCTATGTGGAGTCAGAGGCATATGAGCAGAATATTGTAATCAGTGCGGATATCACGGAGGGAACCTCCGTGAAGAAGGGGACCACGGTAACGCTTACGGTAAGCGCGGGCACGGAGGGCAGAGAGGTTCCGAATGTCACGGGACTGTCCTATGAGGACGCTGCCAACCAGCTTGTGACACAGGGCTTTACAGTTAACAGGACGGAGAGTTATTCTGCTGATGTGGAAAGGGGCAATGTTATTTCCCAAAGTCCGGTAAGCGGAAAAGCGCCAATCGGTTCCGTGGTAACGGTAAATGTCAGTATGGGACAGGAGGACAACAAGGTCAGAGTGCCTGATGTGATGGGACGGGCAGAGGACGATGCGACGTTCATGCTGATTGAAGCAGGACTTGCCGTGACGACAGGAGAGGTCTACTCCAGTGAGTATGAGGCGGGGCAGGTATGTTACCAGAGTTATTCCTACGGTTCCTATGTGGAGCCCGGAACGACTGTGGAAATCAAGATAAGCCTTGGCACTGAGTCCGTCACGTACAAATATAATGCGAGCATAGAGGGACCCACTTTAGAGGAGGCTCCGGACTATGTTCCCGGAACTTCGGTGGGTGTGACAATCGTGGCAGACAATGGTAAGGTGCTTTTGGATACCACCACGACAACCTTCCCCTTAGCGGCAAACCACAATGGAATTCCTTCCCCAAGGGGCACCATTACCTTTACCTACACAGTGACGACACCGAGCACGACCACCACCAACGAAGCTGGGGAAACCATTACGGTGCCGGGAACCACCGAGAGCAGAACCTTTACGCGCGCGGTAGAGTTTGTGAAAGAATAAGAGGAATGTCAGAACCGGTATGCAGGGAAAAATAGTAAAAGGAATTGCGGGCTTCTATTATGTGCATGTAGAGGGCGAAGGCGTCTATGAATGTAAGGCGAGAGGCATTTTCCGCAAAGACAATGTAAAACCGTTGGTCGGTGATGATGTGGAAATAGATATTTTGCAGGAGGAGGGGCAGAAGGGAAACATTATGGCGCTGCTTCCCAGAAAAAATGAGCTGGTGCGCCCGAATGTGGCGAATATCGATCAGGCGCTTATCATCTTTTCCCTGGCAAAGCCTGCGCCAAGCTTAAATCTTCTGGACCGTTTTCTGGTTATGATGCGGCAGAAAGATTTGCCCTGCATTATCTGCTTTAACAAAAAGGCCATTGCAGAAAGCGGGGAAATGGAGAAGCTGAAAAGGGCCTACGAAAACTGCGGCAGCAGGGTGCTTTGTGTGCGCGCAAAGGAGAAAGAAGGCATCGAAGCGCTTTGGGCGCTTTTGGAGAAAAAGACGACAACTGTGGCAGGGCCGAGCGGCGTCGGCAAATCGTCTCTGGTCAACTGCCTGCATAAATCATCCGTCATGGAAACCGGAGAAATCAGCGAAAAGATTGAGCGGGGAAAGCATACAACGAGGCATGCTGAACTGCTTTTTTCGGAAGACGGCACCTATCTGATGGATACGCCGGGTTTCAGCTCCCTGTCGCTTTTTGACGTGGAGAAGGAAGAACTTTCCGGTTATTATCCTGAATTTGCACCATACACGGACAAATGCCGCTTCCGCGGCTGCGTACATATAAGTGAGCCGGTGTGCGGCGTAAAAGAGGCGCTTGCGGAAGAGCGAATCAGCAGAGTGCGCTATGAGAATTATGTGATGCTGTTTGAGGAGTTGAAGAATAGAAGGAAATAAAGCGGAGAATTATATGAACATAGAAACGGATACAATGCTTGAAAAGGTCAATCAATTAATCCAAAGTAATTTTGGCTGCTGCGCCGGGGAAATAAGAAAATTTGAAAATGTTACGAATAATTTCGTATATTCCTTTACTGTATCAGACAAGCATTATATTTTAAAATTATACAGAAGCACGGACTGGCCCGAAGACGGCAAAGTCCAATTTGTAAATCAAATTTTGATGCAGACTAACATTCCCTGTGCCGAGCTGATCGCATATAGTCGAAATGATCAAATATACCCGGACGGTTATTTGATAGAGCGGGAGGTACAAGGAACAGCGGCTGATAAACAAGTGCTTGACAGAGAGCAGGAAACCGCACTTTACGTCAAATTGGCGGAACTGGTTTCTTCCATTCACAATATAAAAATAAAAAACTTCGGATATATAGGCAGCGGTATTGCCTGCTATGAAAGCATGATAGCTTTCTTTGAGGACGAATTTGACAGGTTAGATGACGGATTAAAAGAAACGATTTCAGAAACGCAGTTAAGAAAATTGAAAGAAAAATTTTTAGGTACAATGCGTGATTTTGAAGATTTACCGTCCGTCCTTTGCCATGGTGATTTGTCAAAGAAAAATATAATGGTGCAGGATAATGGAGAAATACTGCTTATCGACTGGGACGATGCGATGGCGTTCAACTGGATGGCAGATATATCCCGATTGACATTTTGGATGAAACTGTATTATAACGAGCAGGATTATGTACTGTTCAGAAGTACATTTTTGAAACATTACCGGACTGTTTACCGCAAATCTGAATTTGTTTCTTTTGAAAGTGCGTTCCATATCTATAACGCTTTGGATTCTCTGCTCTTTTCTAAAAGCATTGGAGATAAAGAAATGGAAAATCGTTTGAAAAGCTATCTCGACAGCTTGGATTTACAATAGGAGGCAGATGGCGGCGTGAACATTTTAAGAACAAGCTCTGAGGATGAAATGATTTCAGAATACTTAAAGACAGAGTATCATTCCGAGAGATTTTCAGAACACATCAAAAAAGTTATGAAGGAGCTTTCGCTGGATGAAAGCATAATATTATCCGGAGACTTGCATAACACGAATGAAAATATTGCAAGAAAAAAGCTGCTCGGAGGATTTCGGGGATACGGCTTAAATCGCGAATTATTCGAGAATTTTCCGAACGACATTCAATGGAGTGTATGCAATTTTGTGAGCGATGATTTAAGTAAGATCAGATACATCGATTACAGTTACTGGAATGAATTATCGAAAGGAACCCATTCGCCTTTGATAGCTGCACAGACGATTCAAAACGGAATTGAAATTTATAACCAGAGCAATGCGGGTTTTCTCAAAGCCGCGGAATTTATAAAAAGCGGAGGAACATTTTTAAGACCGATTTTACTAACATCAGATTTAGAACATTTTGTTATTGTCGAGGGACATTTTAGAATAACAGCTTTTGCATTGGTACCCGAATATTTTGATGATATTGAATGTTTTGTGGGAAAATGCAGCGGCGATGATTTGGAAAAATGGATTTAGTAACAGCAGAAGTGGCGGGGCTATGTGGCGTGGGAAATATTGAAAAAAGAGCTTGTTTGTGATACACTTATCAGATTGTAATGTGATGCTGTTTGGGGAGTTGAAGAATAGAAGGAAATAAAGCGGAGGACTGGAAATGGGGAAAAAGAGGCTTTTAGGAGTCGTGTCTATAGTTATCTATGGTGTTATTTGTTTAGGGGCAGCAAGTTTTATGTTAAAACCGAAGCGGGAAGATACTTTGAAATTTGTGAAGGAGGACGTAACACCTGCAAATATGTAGTGTGTTGACTATGAAGTCAACTTTGGTACAAATGTTGGTGGCGCGGCCATAATCGCGGAGTTATGGCAGAATGGTGTCTGTACAGAGAGTTTGCCTGTCGTTTTAAACAGTCAAAATTCACAACTGCAAATTTCTTTTCTGGTGGATGGCTTTGGAACAAATGAGGGTGTGCAGGGACTGAACATACAAATCGGTATAGATGAGCAGGCTGATTCCGCGTTGGCATTTTTTGAACTTCCGTCACAAGTCATAGGATATTCTTTTGCTGCTTATGAGGATAAAGAAATAATCAAAGTGCATGCAGGAGAGGAACATATTTTGGCAGCAATGGAATTTGATGTGGGGGATGGTGTTGAAAGTATTGATTGTGCCTCGCTGTTGGATGAGTCGGAAAGAATAACATCTGATTCCTGTCTGCTGATAGTGCGCGCGACTTTTACGGAGAACTGATTAAGGTGGAAGTTTTTGCATATTCAGCGGTAGTGCACAGATATATAGG
>CAMWLB010000101.1 GCA_947174985.1 uncultured Lachnospiraceae bacterium
ACTCTGACCCTTGAATCATTCTATTATAAAAACTATACTATTAAAAATAAAATCATTGGAGGTGCTTACAAATGAAACACATTTTCAAGCGGACTGTCACCGTTGCTGTTATTACTTCCCTATTGCTTTCTGTCTGCTCTTCAGCAAAGCGTACTTATGATTTTTCCAAGGAAAACCCTAAGGCTTCTGTCTGGCTTTTTGCAGATGACGAACCGCTAAAAACAAAAAACCAAGGCTAATCATACCATTCCTTCATCTTTCTGCAATAGTGCGTTTCATAGGATTTTTCCCGACAGAACCGGCTGAGCAGGATGCATGCCTGCAGTTCTGCCTGTCCACTACAGGCAGTCTCTGTAGGAATTCCCTGCTTCTGACATTCCATGTCGTTCCAGCATTTAGTGTATATATAATTATGTAGCATGTATACTCTTCCCGATTTTAAACTTTCCTTGATGGCTCTGTCACTGATTCCGTTGGATTCCCAATATCTCCCTACATTTCCCAGATGACTGGCTATCCCTTTCATCACCAGTAAATACATGCTGATGTGCGCTTCGACATCGTTTTCTTCTTCATATCGGTTATAGATTTCCCATAAGGGTTTAAAATATCGCCACGCTTCCTGCTCTTCCACACGCGTCGCAATATTGTATATACAGCCGATTTCAGCGCATGTCAGATATCCCTCCTGCAGATTTTTCATATCCGCTGACGCAACCGTGTACTCCAAGGCTTCCTCTATTTGTTCCACATATTCCCCGCACGTTATCTTCCCCTGTGCCAACTGATTAATCGCCTCCGACCGCTTTACCTCCTGCCTGTTGCAGATATTCTGCATGGAAATCAGCGGCACCAGGCGCTGCAATAGTTTTTCTACTTTATCTTCTTCATGTGCGTTTGTTGCTCTGTTCATTTCCCTATACAACACAACAGCCTCATAATTGTCTGAAATAACCTCCATACGCTGGTATTCGAAGGGAAGCCCCAGTCTTTCAAGCAATTGCCTGACTACCACCATCTGCGCTCTGGTTTTATTCTTCTCCAGCCTCTGCAGGGTTCTGGGCTCACAAATGCCTTCGCAAAGCTGTTTCTGTGTCAGCCCCAGCAGTTTACGCCGCTTTCTTATCACATCCCCAATGCTGTCATTGTCTGTCTGCCAATACAGGTAACAGCAATTTTCCGTTTTTTCCGAGACATGGTATTTTTGATATAACGCAGACAACGCCTTACGCAGTTCTCTTGTTTCTGCCATTTCTTTCTCAAAAAGCGCTCCCTGCGCAGAGACAGTCAGCAATTTTTCCTTTATCTCCAACAGCTCACAGAGATAGTACATTCTTCCCGTGGAACGTAACATGGCAATCGCCTGTCTGCAAAGGCGGAGCAGTTTTTCACATTCCCAGTCTTCCTTGGGCTGCTTCATCTGCACCATACCATAATAATATACCGCTTTGGGGAAAATTTTTACGCGTCCATACACATCTTTCACTACCTTTTGAAATTCTTCCAGCAGCAGTTCATACGCTGCCTTTTGATAGGCATATGGATCTTCTTCCCACTCTATTTTTCCGATGTCCCCGCCAAAGTGGATATACTCCAGAAGCAGATTCCATTCCTGCAGGGAAAATAACTGTTTCCTCCACTTGTCATACATAATTTCCGGCACGGTAAGCCGCAGTGCTTTCTCATACAACATGCACAGCTCTGCTTCCGGCACATTCCGGTATTGCGCAAGCTGTCCCTTCATTGCCAGATAAAATTGTCTTTCTATCACATTACTATGGCGGCAGTTATCCTGTTCATACTGCTCTATCAGGCTATCCGCTTCTTTATAATCCTTGTTTTCCACAGCCCGAAGCAGCGCCTTCCAGCTTTTCCACAGTACATGCTCATCCGGCTGCAGATAGTCTTCATACCAGTCATTTGTCAGCCCCAGCCTTTCCAGAAACCTGTCCCTGACTATTTTTTCCGGCAGACGCTCTCCGGCCTCAATCCGCGCCAGCATACTGGCAGAGCATATTCCTCTACTAAGTCTGTCTAACGTTACCTTTTTTCCTTTTCGCATCGCTTTTAAAAAAGTGTGAAAAGTCACTTCATGCGTTTTATCCATCGTATATTCTCTCCTGATTTCCCGACCCTTTGTTTCCTACCCGATTATTTTTGATAAAATGGTTCTACATTCTCTACCGCTTTTTCCCCAAAGCCGTCCTGATACGGTATCATGTCCAGATAAATATTTTTCAGATACGGGCGTGCGACAGCGGCAATTTGACCGAAAATCTCCTCCCTGTTTCCCGCAAAGTCCACCACGACCAGAAAACTCTGCACATTGTCCTTAATCATAAGCCTGAACCATGCGCGCTCTATGGCAGGCACGCCCCTCATATGCTCCTGCAGGGCTTCCACTAGTTCCGCCGGATATTCCTTCGGTTCCCCCACCATCACCTTTGTATCCTTGGTGATTTTATTTCGGGAGACTCCCTTTGTGCGCAAATCCTTCTGCGTCTTTAGATGTGCCATCAGCTTCCGGTTCAGCACAAAATTATCGCTGAATGGGTTTATCACAATACCTTCCGCCTGCTCATTTTTCTCCAAAAAAGCCGCATAATCGTCAAAAGTCAGTATCAGCGTATTGGGCTTTTCCATCTTCTGCCACTTTGCCAGCTCGTCATGATCCGTAAAAACAGGATAAAAATGCTTTCCTCCCGCACTGGACAGCATGGGCATCTGCATGGTCGTATTCTTCTGAAAAGTGGCTGTGCCGTCCTCGTTTGGCTTTGGCGGCTCAGACAAAAAGATAACCGACAGAAAATGCGCGTTCATCACAATCTCTTCAAAAAGCATGTTCATACCCGTCTCTGTCTGATTTTCCTTCGTTTCCTTAAGCAGCACATTTAAACGGAAATTTTCCAGCGGTTTGTTGACGTCAACCTTTTCCTTGTTCTCTGTTTCTTCCTGTTCCGCCTGGTCCTTTTTTCCTAACAAATTATCTAAAATTCCCATATAATTCCTTTCTTCACATTCCATTCCTGCTTCATCTTGCAAAATCATTCTCTTCTACATTTCCCATTATGACATTTGAGATGATATATATACTATACAACAAAAAGTCCGCTTTTTACAGCCCTTCCCAAAATATATCGGCATAATAATCCTTATCAAATAAAACTTCCTCTGCCTCTTCTGCTTCAGGCTCTGCAATTTCTTCCAGCAGAATCTTATCCTCCATACAGTCATATATCTTAATTTGGTTACTTCCAAAATTCTGATAATAACTGCGCAGTTCCACCAACTCCCCATCCACAATCCGATACGCGCTGCAGTTATATTCCCGCATACTTGGATGTGCTATCACAAACGCTTTCTTTTCTTCATATATCTTATAATTGCCATGAAGTTCAATCGGCTCTTCCATAAAAATACCTTGATGCACATCCCATAAATACACGTATTGCGAATTAAAATTACTTTTTCCCCACGGAAAATACACTACCGTCAAATCAGAATAGCCGTCAAAGTTCACATCGTCAAAACGTACATCCCCGTACTCTATATCACATCCAAGTTCCGGATAACCCCCGCCATAGAAAAGCTCCTGCAAGACTCTCCCATCCATATCCAAAAGGCATATGCGGTATGCATACCCCGATATATCACCGGCACAATACTCCTCAAAGGTGTTTTGAATTGTAACGGTATACTGTGCACTGCCTGCTGCAAATTCCATGACAATTTTCGGCTCTTCTTGTTCTATCTTGCTGTGGGTGGCTTCTGCCACCGTCGCTGCTTCCGTGACTGCCAATGCTGCCGACTTCACAACTTCTGTTCCTGTATCAAATACCATTGCCGCCGCTGACTCCACTCCTGCTGCCGACACAATCGGTTGAAATGCTGTTTCTGTTTTGTCACTCTGCCTGTTATTCCTCTGCTCTGAGACAGCAGTTATCCGCCATACCGCCACCCCCGCTATCAAAAAGAGACTTAACAGGCAAAGCACTGCCCATAATTTCTTTTTCCGCCCGGCTTTCATCATATCTTTTCTAATCCCTCTCTAACACTCTTATCAATCCATCAGTCCCGCTGCAAATGCCGTTAAAATAACCAAAAAAAGCAAAAACACTACTACAAACATATATTTCATCTGACGATCCAGTATCCTGCGCCGCTCTCCCTGTATGCTTCCCATTTTAGGCAGTTTTACCTTTTGTTTTGCCGGAACTTTTGATTTCTCATTTCCCGTAAACTGTCCGGCATACTGAAAAATTTCTTCTGCCTTTTCATCTCCCCTAAAAACCGTGCAGACACTGCCATCTCCAAACAAAATTTCACGGCTCCATATCTCGCCCCTGAACCTCCATCCGCTGATACCCGTCATTATCCCCCAGTAATATATCGCACAAGGACAGTTTTCATCTATTAGAAAATGCCTTGTCACAGTAAAATCTTTTCCTTTTATGATTGGTTGTTCCAAAAAGTATTCGGACAAAAACATCTCAATCATCCGCTCCCGCGCGCCTGAAAAACCAAACCTTTTCCATGTCTTTACTGTTGGCAGGACTGCCGCCGTCACAAAAACAATAACGCCAAAAATTCCAAGTACCATTGCAAACAACCATGCACCCATATCCGAATTCTTCCGGCACAATTTTGCAAGAACCGCCAACATGGGAATCCAGAAAAGCAATACGCCCCGCAACTGCGCATTTTGATAAAACAAAAGGTATCGAATAAAATATGACGCCTGCCGCTTGCCCTTCTGATAAGGAAAGCAAGTGATTTTATGTGAAACAGCAAGCGTTATAATTGCCAACAGCAGCAACAACATTTTAAACAGCAGCATAGACAGAGCATACAAAAAAACACACAGAAAAAAGTTAGAGTGAAAACCTATTCTGTCCGATACCTCTCCCAATGCTTCAAAAGGATTTCCCACAAAAAGACTGTACAATGACAGACATACAATCACCGCTGCAATTGCAAAGTCAGGGATATAGGAATATTTCCAAAGCCTGCTCTCTTCCACCGCTTCCCTCTGCCTTTTACGCAGGCAGCAGGCTGCATACCACAGACTAACAAACAAAACAATCAGGCAAAGCAACTCCAGCGGCAGTTCTGCCGAAGTAAACAACGCTGTTATCTCCTTCTGCTTCTGTTCTGTCGGAATCCCTTGGTGAACTCCCAGATACATAGCCGCACCCATCGCCACAGAACCAGGAAACAGAAAAAGTGCTATCGTTTCTCCATCCGTCCTTCTTTTAATCAGTCTGTATAAATCCACCGCATATATAACCATGCTGACCAGTATCCACATAATAAGCAGAAAAGCCACATCCAGACCAATACCTTCCAAGCTGCCGAGTAAACCCTCTAACAGGCGAAAAACAGCTAATTTTTGTATCTCCTCCATCACTTCAGCAACTCCTTCAATTTCTGTATTTCTGCCACATGTCCCGCCGTGTCTGTCGGCGTTTCCAAGATAAAAGGCAGTTCGCAAAGGGCAGGATTTGACACAATGGCAAGCAAGGCCTCCATCCCTATCTTCCCTTCCCCTAACAGAGCATGCCGGTCCTTATGGCTTCCTCTGTCGTTCAGGCTGTCGTTTAAGTGAAACGCTTTCAGTTTTTCAAGCCCAATCACGCTGTCAAACTCTTTCAGCACGCCGTCCAGGTCTTCGACGATATCATATCCGGCATCCCACATATGGCAGGAATCCATGCAGACCCCTACCTTTTCCGACAGTTCCACCCTGTTCATAATCTCTCTCAGTTCCTCAAAGCTTCTGCCAATCTCCGTTCCTTTGCCCGCCATCGTCTCCAACAGCACCATGGTGCGCATCTCTGGATAAAGCACCTTGTTCAGCACATCCGCTATCTGCACGACCGCCGTATCAGTGCCTTGTCCCACATGGCTTCCCGGATGAAAATTATAGAAATTCCCCGGAAAATACTCCATCACCTTTAAATCGCCCGCCATCATCTCCGCGGCAAGCTCCCGCAGATGCCCGTCACTTGAGCAGGCATTCATCGTGTATGGCGCATGCGCTACTACACAGCGCAGTCCGCCCTCCCCAAAGAGAGCAGCAAAGGCCTTCAGGTCACGCTCATCCAACGCCCGCGCTTTCGCGCCGCGTGGATTCCTTGCGAAAAACTGCAATGTATTCGCTCCTATTTCCAAAGCCTCCCTGCCCATATGCGCATATCCCTTAGCAACCGACATATGTGCTCCTATTGTAAGAAGCATTCGATTCCTCCTCCGTTTTCATCAAATTTACGAAAGAATATGTCCAAAAAAGAGGGAATGTCTGAATCCTCTATGTTAAAACCTGTATTGGCAGATGTTATAAGCAGTTTCCCGTCACGAATAGCCATGCTTATTTTAAAAAACCTGTTGGAACCGTCCATGTTCATCACATTTTCCGTCACGGCATATTCTATTACCCATTCCGTATCTATCCTGTACGCGTCGCTGTATCTTGCCCGCTGAAACAGCACATGGTTTTCTTCCATAAATTTCACAAAGGCAGCCCGCCATTTTTGTACATATTCTTCCTCAGACATGTCTGGTGTGTAACCATAATATTTATCATACCATGCATACCATGCTTCTTCAAGATCACCTTCCTGAAACGCTCCTCTTATGCTTTGGAATCCGCTTGCAAAATCAATCATGGCGGCCGCCTCTTCATATTTTTCTTCCTTCAAAAGCTTAAAGAACCGGCTGCACACCATCACTTCATCCAAATTTGTAAAGCAAAGACCTTCACCCCTATATTCATGATACCCCATAATACCCACAAAGGTAAGGGGAATCAGCAAAAGCACTGCTGCAAGAGAAAGTCTCCACCGGTGTTTTATTCTGCGAAAGATTCTCTGAATTCTCTTCTCCTCTTCCGCCAAAAAAACTTCCTCCTCAGGCAGCAATGTTACTTCCGGAATCTTAAACTTTTCCTGCAAGGCTCTGCACTCCGCACACTCTGCCAAATGCTCCTCCACCAACCCCCTGCTCTCCTCACTGCAAACCTCATCCTCATACAGAGGAAGCAAATCCTTTATGACTTCACAAGATAGTTTCATCCTACACCTCTTTTCCGCGCTCATTGTCTTCGCATATTTTTTGTTTGGCACGATAATAGGTCACCCGTGCCCAGCTTTCCGTTTTTCCATATTGCAACGCAATTTCTCTCAGCTTCACACCACCAAACACATGCATCACAAAGACCTCTCTGTACGGTTCCTCAAGCCTCTGTACTGCCCGTCTAATGCGCTCATATTCCTCCCGCCGGACGGAAATATCCTCCGGTGATGGAGAATTGTCTGCCAAAGTCAGTTCTCCCAATTCCTTATCACTGAACCGGCTTTTCCTCCTACGCTCCTGCAGCCACGCGTTTTTGCCAATCTGGCACAGCCATGTATAAATGCTGCATCTGCCTTCAAACTTGTCCACATGCAGAAATGCCTGATAGAAGGTTTCTTGTAAAAGCTCCTCTGCCTCCTGTGGACTTCCCGTCAGGGACAAGAGAAAGCGATATACCTTTTTTCCATATTCCTGATATATTTCTTTAAACGCTGCCATGTCTCCTCCCTGTCTGCCTGATAGCATACATCTGTCCCGTCCACCGGGAAGCCCTGTAAAGAAAATATATAATATAAAATACCAAAAACGGTGAAGCATAGATAAACCACCTGATTGGCAGTTTTACCCTGTCAAAAAGCTTGACCATGGGTGCGTGCAGCAGATAAACTGCCAGCGTATCAGTGCCAATCTTGGAAAACCATACCCGCCTGCATGTAGTAAAACTCAGCAAAAACAATCCCAGACTGCCTCCCATAAAGTAGCACAGCAGCCTGCAAAACGCGCCCAAAATAAACAATCCGTCATCATACGGGTCCGCCTGATAGAAAAAATCGACCGGTATGTATCTGCCCACAACGCAGTAGAGCAACCCAAACCATATAAGAGCCGCTATCCCCATGAAGCGGTACTCTCTCCATGATACATGGTCCGGACAAAATAATCCTCCCAAAAAATACGGCAAAAAAACAATGGTTCTGGACAGGGACAAAAAACGCCCGATAAAAGGCATGCCCCCCGCTATACATGCAAAAAATACAGAAAAAAACAGCACGCCGAGCTTTACTGCCCACTTGTCCGCCTTTGGAAAACACCGGGCAAACCGATACCAGAGCCAGCCCACAGCCGCCATACACCCAAGGCTGAGAAGATACCACAGATGCCAAACCGGTACAAAGACAGAATACTCCCCTCCCGAAAACAACGCCGCCCAAAGGACGATAGCACCCTGCAGAACAATGTAGTAAAGGAGCATCTGCTTCATCTGCTGCCGGCACCGCGCTTCCCCCTTCATAAAAAATCCGGAGAGAAATAAAAACAACGGCATATGCACAGTGTAAATCAAACGATACATCTGTGTCAAAAACACGGATTCTTCCAGTCTGCCCTCAATCAAATGCCCATATACCACCAGAAATATCAGCACAAATTTTAAATTACAGTAATCCGCGTCCCGCTTTTTTAATTCCATAATAAAAAATCCACCTCTGTTTGTTAGATGGATTTTTATAAAAAACGTTACAAAAAATTAAAAATTATTTCCGTTCCAGCCCCAGTGCGCCGTCGTCTGATAAGACACGTAAATCCTGTCCTTGGGAATGGACAACTCTTCATACAGAATTGTGCTGATTTCACCGGTCAGCTTGTCAAACGCAGCTTTATTCTCACCGCCGTAGATATCCACCTTGACAAAAGCCGTCGCACCGTCCTGATTCCCTTTAAAATACAGGCAGTATTCGTCTTCCAGACCAACCATCAGCCAGCCCTCAGACTTGCCCGGAATCAGCGATACCGCCTTACCCAGCCTCTCCTTAATGTTCTTCTCTTTCTCCTCACTCAGTTTTACGGAAACCTTCGCATCAATAAATGGCATGTTTTCTCTCCCTTCTTTCTATTTTTTACTCCATTTTTGGAATTGTGTTCCCAATTTATAAATCAGCCGCATAATGTATGTTCTTACATACAATTACAGAAGTTATAATGACCTAGCAATTCCATAAACTAGAGGCTGCTTATAACTCATATTCCTCTAATTTACCATTTTCTAACGTATAATTGAAAAATTCATCATTTGTCATATCCTGAAAATAAGTTCTAATTATACGACATACTCCTCCATGACTGATTATTAAAATATTTTTGCCTTGATATTGCTCTTTCAGTTTATCAATTAACCCATATATCCTGTATGTTACCTGTAACATAGATTCTCCTTCAGGGTATTTATAAGCAAAATTTCTTTTGTTGGCTAAAAAGCTATCATTTTTTCTATCTACCCCCTCATATATTCCATAATTCTGTTCAATAAGCAGTTCCTCTATTTGCAAAGGAATACTATTCTTATCTGCAACAATTTTACCTGTTTCTATGGCCCTTTTTAATGGGGAAGATATGATTATATCAATATCGTAATTTTGTATTATATCGGACAATTCCTTTGCCTGGTCTATCCCTTTTTCCGTTAATTTTACATCAGTAACACCACATACCCTGTTTTGAGCATTCCAGACCGTTTGGCCATGACGGGCAACAAATAACTTCATAGATACCTCTTTCTAAGATTACGATTAATATATTTG
>CAMWLB010000102.1 GCA_947174985.1 uncultured Lachnospiraceae bacterium
GCTTTATGGCGTTGCGGGTCGTCGCTCTGCCGTCTAACAGCCTGTAGTTAAAATAGATATCGCCATCCACAATTTCCTCTTCAAAATGGTAATTGTCATAATAGCTTTCCAAAAGCCCCGTAAGTTCCACATCATGTGTGGCAGCAAAACACATTGCCTGTCCCGCTGTCAGGCTTAAGAGGATTTCCGTCCCCGCGGCAATTCTTTCCACGGTATTGGTTCCCCTGAGCACCTCGTCCACAAAGCACAGCACCCTTTTTCCTTTGTCAATCAAATCCAGAATACGCTTGATGGCGCGGATTTCTACCATGTAGTAGCTCTCGCCGCCGGTAATGTCGTCCCGAAGCGCCATGGAGGAGCAGATTTGGTATACGCCTCCCTCATAGGAATCTGCCAACACGGTGTGAATGGTCTGCGCAAACACGGCATTTACGGCTACCGTCTTTAAAAAGGTAGATTTGCCTGAAGCATTGGAGCCGGTCAGCAGAACGCCTCTGTCCGCCCTGATAGAATTTTTAACCGGATTTTCTAGCAGGGGATGATACAGATTGACGGCACAAAGCTCCCTGCCGCCCGCAAAGTCAAGCGCCGGAACACAAAAGCCGCCGCTTAGGGATTTTCTGTAAGCGCCTATGGATATCGCTGTCTCCAGACTGCCCAGCGTGTAAAACAGCTTGTCCACATCCGCAGTTCGCTCCCGCACCTGCGCCAGCATGGAATTAAATTTTATCAAATCGATATGGCACGCCATCCGCAGGTAGTCCAGCAGAATATCCAGCGGATTGCCGGAGCCGGACATTCTTCCCGCAGACATCAGCCAGAAAGAACCCCTCTTAAACTTGCCCAGCCTCTTTCTGTGCTCATGCAGCACCTCCGTTTCCGCGCCGATTGCCTCAAGATGCAGCTTCTCCACTTTTCCTGCCGTATCCAGCAGGCGCATAACGTAGGCAAAGCTCGTAATATATGGATCTATCTCTCCTTTTTCCTTGAAGTAGCTCAGAATATTATAAAGCATCAATACCACCAGACAGAGCACGCCGTAGGATGGGAGAAATACACAGAGCGCAATGCAGGGAAAATAGAGCAGATTCAGTATCCAGTGCTTTACATTACTCCTGTTTCCCAGCAAATCCAAATGCTCCAGATAATTATACATGGAAAATCTGCCTGTCCGCCCCAGACGGCAAAGCAGAACCTGCAGTTTTACCCTCTCCTCTGTATGGTCTGAAAAATGCTGTATCATTTCCTCCAGATGTGAAAGCGCCCCCTCCTCAAAGCAGGGCGTCCGCAGCGTATAGTACAGAACCTCTTCACCGGCTGAGGAATAAGTATCATTTATGCTTTTGAATACATCATCCATGCTTAAATCGTCCCATGTGATATCATCAAGCTGACCCTCAGCAGGATGCTTGGAAAAATACCCCGGGATGGTGGCATACTGCTCCGGTCTGTACTCTCTTTTTTGTAATTCTCCATACTCGTTCCGCAAATGGCCAATCAGCTTTTTTCTGTCCTTATACTCGTCATACACCCCTTTTGCCAGTATCGCTGCCACCAGGGCCGCCACAACGATTCCAAAAACCAGATATTCCATTTTTTCGCTCTTTTGCAGACCGCCGATGTATAGTCTCATTTATTTTCAGCTAAATGCGCTGTACTCTATTTCATCAGGCGGTTTACAATCCTTTCTGTCTCTTTATAGATGGCTGCCGGCTCCTCGCCCACATAAAAGTTTCCGTTCATATACAGGATGCGCCCGCCAATCATGGTCATTTTTACATTCTGCTTGCTGCCGCTGTACACAATATTTTTCTCAATATTGTGAATCGGCTGCATATTAGGCTGTTTCAAATCTATCATAATGATATCTGCCAGCTTTCCCTCCGCCAGCACGTCCGCCTCCTTTAAATGCATAGCTTGCGCCCCATTGACCGTTGCCATCTTCAGCACTGACGCCGCATCCAGACATGCCGCGTCCTTATTCTTTAGCTTGGCAAGACCCGTCACCAGAAACATTTCCCGAAACATATCCAGACAGTTATTGCTCGCCGCACCATCCGTACCGATTGCCACCGGAATAGATTTTTTCATATAATCCGCAATAGGCGCAATGCCGCTGGCAAGCTTCGTGTTGGAGCCCGGGTTCGTAATCACATACATCCCACGCTTGATAAAAACGCGCATATCGTCACTGAACATATGGACACAATGATAACCGCCTCCGCCAAACTGGAATAACCCCAGAGAATCCAAAAACATCGGCGGCGTCATGCCATACTTTTTCTTACACTCCAGAACCTCCGCCTTCGTCTCGCTCATATGGGCATAAACCGGAGCCTGCAGCCTGTGTGCCAGAGATGCTACCTTCTTTAAAAGCTCCTTAGAGCAGGTATATTCTGCATGAAAACCAAGCTGATAGCTAATCAGAGGCGAAGTATTGTTCCATTTGGCGTATTCTTCCGCCATCGCCCTTGCCGAAGAAGTAAAGTTATTCAGTCCGCTTGTCAGAACACAGCGCATCCCCATATCCATACAGGCCTGTGCTGTAATCGCGGGCATAAGGTACATGTCAAATATCGCCGTAATGCCGCCGGTCAAATATTCCAGAATAGCAAGCTTTACCAAATAACAAATGTCTTCCCCCGTAAGCTTTTTCTCCATGGGGAAAATCTTTTCCGTAAGCCACTTCTGAAGAGGCAGGTCGTCGGCATAGGAGCGGAATGCTGTCATACCGGAATGTGTGTGCGCATTTTTAAAGCCCGGCATGAGAAGATTTCTTTCACAATCCACTTCTTTATCCCAGTGAATGTATAAGTTCTGTTTCTCCTCCTCAAAGCTTTTCAGCACCTTTTCTTCCCCGACATAGACAATTTTTTCATTTTTAATCCAGATTTCTCCTTCAAAAATGGGTCTGTCCGGCTCCATAGTCAGGATTCGCGCATTGTATAGTCTGATATTCATAAAAGATTTTCACCCCCAAATCCATAGGGAAGCAGCTCTTTCAGGGTATATTCCCTGTAATCGTCTTCCGACTTTGCCACAAGTATGATTAAATCCTCTCCGCCAAATTCCCGCATAACCTGCCTGCAGATACCGCAGGGATGCGCATAATCCACAGGCTCTTCTCCCTTTTTGCCCCCCGCTATGGCAATTGCCATACATTTTCTTTCACCCTCGCTGACAGCTTTAAAAATGGCTGTCCGCTCCGCGCAGTTTGTCGCGCCGTAGGAAGCATTCTCCACATTGCAGCCTGTGTATATCCGATTACTTTCCATTAGGACAGCCGCACCGACCGCATAGCCGGAATAGGGAATATACGCCCTCTCTCTTGCCGCTAACGCCGCTTTTATCAGTTCTTTTTTCCCTTCCTCCTTCATACGCCTTCCTCCGTTTGCGTGATTCCCTTTCATCAGCGCATTAAAAATGCCTGATACTTTCTTTCAACAGTTTGGTAAAACGAAGCGCCGCTCCTGCCGCTGCCTCCTGCACCTCCTCATGCGTCAGCGGATTTGCCGTCATGCCCGCCGCCAGATTGCACACACAGGAAACACCGCACACCCGCATACCCATGTGCCTTGCGGCAATCGCTTCCACCGCCGTACTCATGCCAACCGCGTCAGCTCCCAGTGTGCGCACCATGCGAACCTCGGCCGCCGACTCAAAGGAAGGACCCGTAAGCTGAATGTAAACGCCTTCCCGCAGAGTTGTGCCGGTTTCTTCGGCCGCCTTCTTTATCCGTTCCCGCAATTCTCTATCATAGATAACCGTCATATCCGGGAAACGGGTTCCAAGTTCTTCTATATTCGGTCCGATTAACGGATTGGTCACAAAACATGCAATCTGATCCGTAATCAGCATAAGGTCTCCCGCTTCAAAATCAGGATTTACGCCGCCCGAAGCATTGGTCAAAAACAATATTTCCGCCCCCAAAAGCTTCATCAGCCGCACAGGCAGTACCACATCCGTAATATCATACCCCTCATAATAGTGGATTCTTCCCTTCATACATACGATGGGCACCTCGTCCAGATAGCCAAAGATGAACTTTCCGGCATGTCCGGGCACCGTCGATACCGGAAAGCCTTCAATCTCATGATAGGGAAGCTCCGCCACTACCTTTATGTTGTCCGCAAAATCTCCCAATCCGGAACCGAGTATCAGCGCGACTCTCGGCACAAAATCCACTTTCTCCCTGACGCACTGAAAGCATTTCTGCAATTTCTCATATACCTTGTCCATCTTAACCCCCGTTTCTGCGCACGTTTTTGGCACAAAACCATCCGTCTGCAAATTTGTGCCAAGTGCGCACAGATACAAATCCCGCATGTGTGAAAAGGCGAAGAAGCATTTATCCGGCTAAGCCCGAAATCTGCTCCTCCGCCCACCTGATTTGTATAATCTGTAGTTTCTGTTTTCGTACTGTAATTATACCACAATATTGCTTGTGCGGCTAGGGTTCATAAAACTTTAATACTTGATTTCATCAAATAATGATGCATACCATGCCGCCATTCATGTCATTGACAATTTTCTGCATGGTTTCCTGCAGCTTGACCTGACTCTCATCTCCAATCATGGCGATTTTTCCGGTGATGCCATCCCCCACAAGCTGTTCCACAGTCTTTCCGAAAATATTGGTTTCCCAAATACCGTTCTCATTGTCCTCTGCTTCTGCAATATAACGGATTAAATCCTGCGCCTGCTCCTCCGTTCCAACAATAGGGGCAATTTCCGTTTCAATATTGGCGCGAATCATATGTATGGAAGGACTTTCCGCCTTGATTTTTACCCCGAATTTATTGCCATGGCGGATAAGCTCCGGTTTTGCCAGACTAATTTCACTGCGTTCCGGCGTCACCACGCCATATCCCTTATATCGGACTGCCTGCACCGCGTTCAGCACCTTTGCGTACTCCTTCTTCATGGAAGAAAGCTCTTTTAACTTGGATATCAACTGGTATTCGCCGCTGATTTCATCCCCTATCAGTTCGCTCAGCATCTCATAGTAATATGCGTTGTCTACCTCCATCTGCAGTTTTACGCTTCCGTCTGCCAGATTGACGCCATCCAGCTTACAGCGCCTTATGTACTCGCTGTCCATGGGAAGCTGTCCGTCAGACTGCTTTTCCCGCAAATCCTTGACCACGTTGATATCCTTCATCACGCCTCTGACGCAGGACACCATATCCACCTTCATGCGGTTATCCGAGGGCAGCATCTCCACCCATTTCGGCATATAAAATTCCATGCGCGATATGGGAAATTCATAGAGCACCTGCTCCATAATGGCATGAATGTCTTCTTTTTTCAACTGTTCACAGTTGACAGGCATAACGGCCACCTGATATTTCTCCCCGATTTCCGCCGCAAGCTGTTTGGTCTCCTCTGCCAAGGGTCTCTCGGAATTGAGCAGCACCAAAAAAGGCTTGCGCAACTTCTTCAGCGCTGTTATGGTCTTACCCTCCGCCTCCAGATAGCTGCTTCTGGGAAGTTCTCCAAAGCTGCCGTCCGTCGTCACCACAAAGCCTATGGTGGAATGGTCGTTGATAACCTTATCCGTGCCGATTCCCGCCGCCTGGGTAAACGGAATCTCATGCTCCGACCATGGCGTTTTCACCATACGCTCCACATCTTCCTCCATGTGTCCGGCAGCGCCTTCCACCATATAACCCACGCAGTCTATCAGCCGTACCTTTGCCTCCACATCTCCGCCTAAAAGTACCTTTGCCGCTTCCTTGGGTATAAATTTCGGCTCCGTCGTCGTTATGGTTTTTCCACCCGCGCTCTGCGGCATTTCATCACGCGCCCGCTCCTTTTCATGTTCATCCTCCATGAACGGCAATACCATTACATCCATAAAACGCTTGATAAAGGTGGACTTGCCGGTTCTCACGGGACCGACTACTCCTATGTATATCTCGCCTCCTGTCCGATGCTTGATATCGCTGTACAGGTCATAGGTATTTATTGCAAAATTTTCCATAAAAAAACCTCCTGCATATACTGTTATATGTATATGTAGGAGGCTTTCAATGTATCCCTTTTATGTATAAAAATATCTTTCGCAATTACTGCATGGCGCCTGTATTGCCCTGCGCCACAGCATATGCCTTCTTCAGTGCCTCTATCATCATGTCAGCCTTGGAAAGAGCCTCCAATACATAATTGCTCTTCATGTTCCAAATCTTGTTGGAGGTAAAGGTATTAACTCTTATCTTTGTGTCGTCCACGATAAATAAAAAGCTTACCCTGCTGGTGCCGCCCATAGGGGTCTTGCCGTCATCCACCCACATTTTGCTGACTCTGTTTGCCGGAACCACAAAGCACTGTGACGGATTCCACTTGAAAACTATGGCAATATTGCCGTGCACCATGTCCACTGCTACCGTACAGCCGTCCGCATTAAAAGTATGGTTACGGACAAAGCCTTTTCCATCCAGTTCTTTTAACTCTGCGTCGCGCTTTTTCTCATACATCTTGCCGATTCCTATCGACCACCAGATGATCGAGCCAAAGAACACTACCATAATGATAATGGACGCTACTCCCGAATTGGGTATCAAAATTACCCCCAGCGCACTGACAAGCACAATCGCCATAATCGGAATAAAAATGTTACCAAGCAGATACAGCGGATTCACTTTCTTAATTTTCTGCGTTTCCATACATCCTCCTTTTATAAGCCGTCACGGCTTACTTTTTTCGTAAAATTTTCCTCAATTAGTATAGCATATCATCCTATGCTTTTCAATATCTCCTCTGCTGAATTCGGTCTAGGAAAAGGGGATTTGGTTTTGCGGCGGGGGACGCCCATATGGCACTATATTCCCACGTCACCGCGCTCTCGCTCGAAAAGAAACGTAGCGGTACTAGGCTCGAAAATACCTCGCCAAGTGCCGACGTTTCTTAACGGGTGCCTTAGGGAATATAGTGCCATATGGGCTGTCTGCCGTCAAAATCGGCGCTGCGCCAACACCGACGCTCACCAGTACCAGTGCCAGTATCGGCACCAACCTCGACTCGCACTTAATTCCCGCCCGGCGAAGCTCGGGCGCAAGCAGCTCTTTGCAAGTTACAGCCGCCGGCGCTCCCGTGTTCCTGGGCAGACCGTATAAAGACGTCGGCACTTGGCGAGGTATTTTCGAGCCTAGTACCGCTACGTCTTTATCCGAGCGAGAGCGCGTCTGCACGGGAATACGGGAGCACCGACGGCGTCCCTCGCAACACCCCAGTTTCCGCCCTAAGCTTCCCGCACAACCCTCTTGAAGCTCTTCTTTCCTCTTTTCACCACAATTCCATCGCCATCAAAAGCCTCCCCTGCATACACCGTCTTGATATCCGTCACTTTCGCACCGTCCACGGTGACGCCGCCTTGTTCCACTGCACGCCTTGCCTCGGAGCGGGAAGCAGTCAGCCCCGCCTTTACCAACACGCCAAGAATATCAATTGTGCCGTCCATAAAATCAGCTTCCGTCAGAACTGCTTTGGGCATTTCACTCGCGTCCTGTCCGGAGAAAAGTGCTCTTGCACTCTCCTGCGCCCTTGTTGCCTCTTCCTCTCCGTGCACAAGTTTCGTAAGCTCATATGCCAGTATTTCTTTTGCTTTGTTTAGTTCGCTTCCTTCCCACTTATCCATCTCGTCAATCTGCTCAAGTGGCAGGAAAGTCAGCATCCGAAGGCATTTTAATACATCCGCATCCGCCACATTTCTCCAGTACTGATAGAATTCATAGGGAGAGGTCTTTTCCGGATCAAGCCACACGGCTCCCTTCTGGGTCTTTCCCATCTTTTTGCCCTCAGAATTTAAGAGCAGGGTAATTGTCATAGCATAGGCGTCCTTGCCCAGCTTTCTTCGAATCAGCTCCGTGCCGCCTAACATATTGCTCCACTGGTCATCCCCGCCAAACTGCATGTTACAGCCGTATTTTTCATACAGGCACAGGAAATCGTAGCTCTGCATAATCATGTAGTTGAACTCCAGAAAGCTTAATCCTTTCTCCATGCGCTGCTTGTAGCACTCTGCCGTCAGCATCCTGTTTACGCTGAAATGTGCGCCGACATCGCGCAGAAACTCCACATAGTTCAAATCCAGCAGCCAGTCAGCATTGTTGACCATCATTGCCTTTCCTTCCGAAAAATCAATAAAACGGCTCATCTGCTTTTTGAAGCACTCGCAGTTGTGCTCGATGGTTTCCCTTGTCATCATGCTGCGCATGTCCGTTCTGCCCGAAGGGTCTCCTATCATGGCCGTCCCGCCGCCAATCAGGGCAATGGGCTTATTGCCGGCCATCTGCAGCCTTTTCATCAGGCACAGCGCCATAAAATGGCCCACATGCAGACTGTCCGCAGTCGGGTCAAAGCCAATATAAAAAACAGCCTTGCCATTGTTAATCAGCTCCTTGATTTCTTCCTCGTCCGTAAGCTGCGCAAGCAGCCCCCTTGCCTTTAGTTCGTCAAATATCGTCATCGTTTTTCTCCTTTTTTACTCTTATTTATTCACCATCAGCTTTACCATAGCCTGATTCAGTCCGTCCACTGTCAACTTGTACATGGGAAACAAGCCCTTTATCGCCGTCTCCGCTTCCCGCCACGGGGCATGCCCGGGCGCCATCTTGGGATTCAGCCATACCACTTTTTTGTAGTGTTTCTTTACAAGATTCAGCCATTCCCAGCCGGAAAGTCCGCCGTTCGGCCCCCTGTAATTACCCGTGTCGGAATACAGCTCCTCCGGTGCCATCGCCGCATCCCCTACAATCAGCACCTTGTAGTCGCTGTCCAGATTCCGGAACATCCAGTCCGTGTCAATCCAGTCGCCGTTTTCACACTCCGGCGTCTTGTAGAGCTTGCTGTAAATACAGTTGTGAAAATAATAACTCTTCACATCTTTATAATGATTGGACTTGTGCACTGCCTGAAACAAATCGTTTAACAGGGAACTGTAGGGTATCATGGTGCCGCCCGAATCCATCAGCAGAAGCAGCTTCACCGCATTTTTGCGGGGCTTCTGCATCACAATCTGCAGACAGCCGCCATTGTTGCAGGTCTTGTCCACCGTGCCATTAATGTCAAGCTCCGTCTCCGGAATATCCAGCCTCGAGGAAAACTGCCTGAGCTTTCGAAACGCCATCTGGAACTGCCGGTTATCCAATACCCTGTCGTCGCGGAAGTCCCTGTATTTGCGCTCGCCAATCACTGCAAATGCGGATTGATGTCCCGTCTTGCCTCCGACCCTGAGGCCGCCTACATTGCCGCCGCTGTTTCCGAAGGAGGTTTTGCCCATGCTTCCGATCCAGAAGCTTCCGCCGTTGTGCTCGCTGTCCTGGTCCCGCAGGCGCTCCCTGAACTTCTGCTCCACTTCCTCCTTGTCCATGTGCACCTGCAAGTCCTCCAGCTCGTTCAGCTGCGCCCTCGCCTCCTCGTCCGCAAGCTCCTGCAAATCGGACTTATCCAGCCAGCGCATCATCTGGGAAGTGATTTCACGCTCATGTTCTGCCGCCTTAAAGCACTCCTCAAATGCCATATCAAATTTATCGTAATCCGTCTCGCTTTTTACCAGAATCATGCGCGCCACATAGTAAAACTGTGTC
>CAMWLB010000103.1 GCA_947174985.1 uncultured Lachnospiraceae bacterium
TTTATCTTTGCAGTCAATGCTATCCACATATGTTACAAAAATAAAGTAGTTGAATAATTTAAAAGAGAAATATTTTATTATAAAAAAAGGGATAGAACTGAATACCTCTTATCACAGATATGGTCTGAAAGATTCGACACCTTCTGTAAATATATTGAAGCGATATCGTGAGTTGGGTGGGGATATTATTACAATCGGCAGCGATAGCCACAGTCCCGGACAGCTGGGAGCTTATATGGAAGATGCAAAACAATTATTGAAAAGTTTAGGGTTTCGCTATTTCTGTACCTACGATAAGATGCAGCCAGTCTATTATAATTTGTAAGAAGCTGATTTTTACACAGTCATGAATTGGGGATTTTAGCATGAGGACGATAACGAAAAAAAGATGGGGGTAGAAGCAATTGAAGCATAATACAAATAGGATGCCGACGCATATCAAGGTGCGGGGGCAAGAGTACACAATCTGAAGAATGTTGATGTGGATATCCCTCTGAACAGAATTGTCGGGATAGCAGGGGTATCCGGTTCCGGGAAATCTTCCCTGGCACTGGGAATCTTATATGCGGAGGGTTCCAGGCGGTATCTGGAAGCTCTTTCAACATATACGAGAAGGCGTATGACACAGGCAGAAAAGGCGCAGGTGGATGAGGTGATGTATGTTCCTGCCGCCCTTGCACTCCGGCAGCGTCCCGGTATTCCCGGCATACGTAGTACCTTTGGTACGGGGACAGAACTTTTGAACAGCCTGCGTCTGATGTATTCCAGGCTTGCGGAGCATTGTTGTCCGAACGGGCACTATGTAAAACCATCGCTGAATGTTGCGGCGGATCAGGAGCTTGTCTGTCCGGATTGTGGCGAGCGTTTTTTTGCACCAGGCGCAGAGGAACTGGCATTTAACAGTCAGGGTGCATGCAGGCGCTGTGATGGAACTGGGATTGTTCGGACAGTGGATGAGTCAACCCTTGTGCCGGATGAGTCCCTTTCCATTGACGAGGGCGCTGTCGCTCCATGGCAGACATTGATGTGGTCGCTTATGAAAGATATTGCCCGTGAAATGGGAGTTCGGACGGATGTGCCGTTTAAGGAACTGACAGAAAAAGAACGGGATATTGTATTCCATGGGCCGGCAATCAAGAAAAATATCATCTACCAGAACAAAACCAGCGGTGCGGCGGGAGATATGGATTTTACATATTTTAATGCAACCTATACCGTAGAAAATGCTCTGTCCAAGGTGAAAGATGAGAAGGGGATGAAACGAGTAGAGAAGTTTTTAAGGAAGGGTGTCTGCCCGGACTGCGGCGGAACCAGGCTTTCAGAGGATGCACGCGCACCGAGGCTTTGCGGGATTTCGATTGCTGAAGCCTGTACAATGACACTTTCTGATTTATCAGTATGGGTCGAAGGCATACCAGATTCTTTACCAGAGGAAATGCGGTCTATGGCAGATAGTATTTGCGAATCTTTTCACAGTGCGGCAAAACGGCTTATAGATTTAGGACTTTCCTATCTCACACTGGACCGTGCTTCATCCACACTATCTACAGGGGAACGGCAGAGAATGCAGCTTGCAAGGGCGGTCAGAAACCGCACAACCGGGGTGTTGTATGTGCTTGACGAGCCGTCCATCGGTCTGCATCCCTCCAATATGGAAGGGCTGACGGGGGTAATGCATGATCTCCTGCAGGATGGTAATACGGTAATTCTGGTGGATCATGATACGCATGTGCTCTCCGAAGCGGACTGGCTTATAGAGCTTGGACCGGAGGCAGGCGCGGGCGGAGGAACCATTATTGCCCAGGGAAATCTTGGTGATGTGGAGAAGAATCCTGATTCCCGGATTGGTGGATTCCTCACAGAAGAGTCGGTAATCAATGTTGGAAATCATATTCCTTCGGAGCGGATGTTTGAATTGGGCAGAATCCATCTGTCTACCTCTGAAATCCATACCGTGAAACCGTTGGAAGCAGACTTTCCGAAAGGACGGCTGATTGCTGTGACGGGGGTTTCCGGTTCCGGAAAGACGACGATGGTTTTGGAAAGCCTGATTCCTGCACTTGATGCATTCATCAAAGAAGAAAAACTCCCGAAGCATGTGTGCTTTGTTTCAGCAGACGGCATCCGGCAGGTTAAGCTGATTGATGCGACGCCGATTGGAGTGAATATCCGTTCCACGGTGGCAACCTATGCCGATGTGCATGATGAATTGCGTAAGATATATGCCAGGACGCCAGATGCAAAGGAAAGGGGATATAAGGCAGGGGACTTCTCTTATAACACGGGTAAACTGCGCTGCCCGGTCTGTGACGGCACAGGCTCAATCGGTCTTGATGTGCAGTTTTTGCCGGATGTGGAGATTATCTGTCCGGATTGCGGGGGCTCACGGTATGGGAAGGATGCAAGCCTGATCCGGCGGATTTCAAAGAAGAAAAACGGCACATATACACTTCCCGAACTCATGGATATGAGTATTGATGAGGCTTTGGATGTCTGTGCAGACCTTCCGAAGGTAGAACGGAGGCTTCAGGTGCTGCATGACCTTGGGCTTGGATACCTGACACTGGGAGAGGAAACACCGAGTTTGTCCGGCGGGGAGGCACAAAGGCTGAAGCTGGCAAGCGAGATGGGAAAGGGGCAGTCAGATTCCGTATTTGTCTTTGATGAACCGACCATTGGTCTACATCCTTTGGATGTGGAAACGCTCTTACAGGTATTCCAGAAACTGATTGAAAATGGAGCCACTGTTATTGTGATTGAACACGATTTAGATGTTATCCGCAATGCAGATTATGTAATCGACATGGGACCAGGAGGCGGTGTCCACGGCGGAAGGATCATTGCAAAGGGGACACCACAGGAGATTTGTAATGATAAGAATAGCCTGACTGGGAAATATCTAAAACGGTATATGTCAAATGATAATTCTCGGAAGAATTGCAAGGCAGTAGATGATTGATATTTCGGAGGATAACTATTATGAAGCATTCCATGAATCCAAGAATCATGCTTATCATTTCCATGACAGTGTTTGGCACACTTGGTCTGTTTGTAAGAAACATTTCTGTAGCTTCCGGTGAGCTTGCTCTATACCGGGCGATTCTGGCAGCATTGCTGATTGCAGCATTTCTGTTTGTAACAAAACAAAAAATTCCATTTAGTGAAATCAAAAAAGAAATCCCTCTTCTTTTGCTGTCAGGTGTGGCTATGGGATTTAACTGGATATTGCTTTTTGAAGCATATAAGTACACAACTGTTTCCGTTGCCACCCTCAGCTATTACTTTGCGCCAGTCATCGTGACGGTGGCCTGTCCCGTTTTGTTCAAGGAAAAGATGACAGCAAAGCAATGGATCTGCTTTTTTATGTCCACACTTGGTATTGTATTGATTACAGGGCTTGGGGATCTGTCAGCCCGGAACAATCATTTTATCGGTATCCTTTTTGGGCTGGGTGCCGCCTGTCTTTATGCAACCGTTATTTTGCTCAACAAGTTTATTAAAAAGGTGGAGGGAATACACAGAACATTTCTGCAATTTATTGCCGCAATTCTCGTTCTGATTCCCTATGTGGGATTCACAAGCGGAGTCACACTTTTTAATCTGAATGGTACAGGCTGGGTCTGCCTGCTGATTGTAGGATTAGTACATACCGGTGTGACCTACTGCTTGTACTTTTCCTCGCTCAAAGAACTTCCGGGACAGAAAGCTGCTATCTTGAGTTATATCGACCCGCTCGTGGCCGTGCTTGTATCTGTCCTGATTTTGGGAGAAGGCATGACCACCATGCAGGTAATTGGTGGTGTTCTGATTTTAGGCTTTACCCTATGGAATGAAATTACGCCCAAAAAGGATCAGGAGGTGGAATAATGCTTACACAAGACCAGATTGCAGATATTCAGGGTTTTCACAAAGTATATCAGAATTTATTCAAATCGGTGGACGCGGCTTTTATAGCTGCCTTCCTATTCTGATATATGAAACAAAATGTTTTTTAAAAAAATATTCTCCAACTCTGTGTAATAAGTTCCTGACGAGGGTAAAATACTAAAAAACAGCATGAAAAATTGTAATACAATTACAAAGCAACTGGTGCTGAAACGTATTTAGAAAGGGGCAGCAGAGATGGCTATTGATTATCGGATTACAGCGAGGGAGCTGGTAAAAGAATTGGGTGGCGACAGCAACATAACCAATGTATCACACTGCGCTACAAGATTAAGATTTATACTAAAGGATGAATCCGTTGTGGATTCCGCCAAGGTGGCAAAGATTCCCGGGGTAATTACGACAGTACAGGCAGGCGGACAGTATCAGGTCGTAATAGGAAACCATGTCAAGGACGCATTTCAATTTGTAATGGAGCTTATTACAGTGGATGAAAATGCGGCAGGTGGTTCCAAGAACAAGGTGGGGATTTTCAATCGGATTGTGGATGTTATTTCCAGTATTTTTGCACCATTCCTGTATACGCTGGCAGCCTGTGGTATCCTGCAAGGTATTCTGGGAATTTTCGTTGCACTGAATGCAATTGATACGGCGGGTGGAACATACCAGATTTTAAACTTTATTTCATGGACAGCATTTACATTTCTTCCCGTATTGATTGCCATTACGGCGGCAAAGAAATTTGGAGTGAATACTTATGCGGCAGTGGTGATTGCATGTGCGCTTGTGTGTCCGGATTATATCAATATGGTAGATGCCGGGGCTGATGTGTATTTCTTAGGCATAAAGGTACAGCTTCTCAGCTATACATCATCGGTTATACCAATTATTTTATCTATCTGGATTGCATCTTACGTGCAGAAATTCTTTGATAAATATTTGCCGATTGTAGTCCGCAATCTCTTTTCACCAATGTTTACCATTACCATTATGGTACCGCTTACCCTGTTGGCATTTGGACCCATTGGCAATACGATTGGCGGGGCAATCGGCGGGGTATACAATTATCTGTACGGATTAAGCCCCATAGTTGCAGGAGTTATTGTAGGCGGCTTATGGGAAGTGCTTGTGATTTTTGGTGTGCACTGGGGCATCACGCCGGTTACGGTGGGAAATTATGCCACTCTTGGGTATGATACCTTTACAGGGCTTCAGGCATCCGCAGTATTTTCCCAGGCAGGCGCAGCGCTTGGCGTATTCTTAAAGACAAAGGATAAGGAAATGAAGGGAGTATCTGCATCAGCCGCAGTAACCGGATTATTTGGTATCACAGAACCGGCCATTTACGGTGTCAATTTAAGGCTGAAAAAACCCATGGTCTGCGGATGTATTGCAGGTGCCGTTGCAGGCGGTGTGGCAGGTGCCTTTCAAGCAGTGTCATGGAGCTATAATATGCCGGGAATTGCAACCATTCCCGCATATTTCAAAGCAGGGTATACTTCACAATTTATTGGCTTTCTGATTTCAATCTTGATTGCTTTTGTGCTGGGCGTGGTTTTGACTTATATCGTCGGTTTTAAAGAAGATACTGTGGAAACACAGGAAGAGGATTTGGAAAAGACAGTGGAGAGAAAGGTTTCTGATCATGCAGAGATTCTTGAAATTGCAAGTCCGGCAAAAGGACTGGTGATACCTGTATCAGAAGTAAAGGATGAGGCATTTGCCTCCAAAGGCATGGGCGACGGTATTGGAATCGCAGCAGAGGAAGGGAAGGTATATGCGCCTTTTGACGGAAATGTGGAGGCAGTGTTTCCTACAGGGCATGCAGTAGGTCTGTCGGCAAATGGCATTGAAGTGTTGATTCACATAGGCATCAATACTGTGGAACTGGATGGAAAAGGATTTAAAGCTCATGTGGAACAGGGCGATACGGTTAAGAAAGGCGATCTGCTGGTAACATTTGACAAGCAGTTGATTGAAAAAGAAGGCTATGATTCTACCGTGATCTGTGTTGTGACAGAAATGGGAAACGCTGCACAGCTTGATGTGCGTTCCAATTGTAAGGTAAATAGGTTAGAAAAAGTAATGAGCGTAAAGTAGCAGGAGGTTATGTATGAACAGATTACCGGATGGTTTTCTTTGGGGCGGCGCAGTTGCCGCCCATCAGGTGGAAGGTGCATGGAATGAGGGCGGAAAGGGTATCAGCATTGTAGATGTCCTTACGGCGGGAGAACACGGTGTTGACCGTCGGATTACCGATGGCATACAGGAAGGATGTTATTATCCCAATCATGAGGCGGTAGATTTTTACCATCATTATAAGGAGGACATAAAATTATTCGCAGAAATGGGATTTAAATGTTTCCGTACCTCCATTGCATGGACGCGGATTTTCCCAAATGGTGATGAAGAAAGTCCAAATGAAGAGGGGCTGCGGTTTTATGATGATTTGTTTGACGAACTTTTGAAATATGGGATTGCGCCAGTTATCACGCTTTCCCATTTTGAGATGCCTTATCACTTGGTGAAAGAATATGGTGGCTGGAAAAACAGGAAGCTGGTTGACTTCTTTGTGAAATATGCATCTACCGTGATGGAACGTTATAAGGATAAGGTTAAATACTGGATGACTTTTAATGAAATCAACAACCAGAAAAATTATAAGTATCCACTGTTTGGTTATACTTGTTCCGGCGTGATCTTTTCAGAGCAGGAGAATCCTGAAGAGTGCATGTATCAGGCAGTCCACCATGAATTAGTGGCAAGCGCGCTGGTAGTAAAAAAGGGGCATGAGATCAATCCCCAGTTCCAGATTGGCTGCATGGTGTCATGTGTGCCGATTTATCCGTATTCCTGCCATCCGGATGATATGATGTATTCCGTCCTTGCTATGCACGACAGATACCTTTTTGGAGATGTGCATGTAAGGGGCGAGTATCCATCCTATCTATTAAAAGAATGGGAAAGAAAAGGGTTCCATATTGAGATACAGGCAAAGGATTGGCAGATTCTGAAAGAAGGAACTGTAGATTATGTGGGATTCAGCTATTATATGACCAATGTAGTAAAGGCAGATGTGGTGGCAGAGGGGAACGGACTGGACGGATATCCGGGAAGTGTCAGTAACCCGTTTGTGAAAAAAAGTGACTGGGGATGGCAGATCGATCCCGTTGGCTTAAGATATGCCTTGAATCTGTTGTATGAAAGATACCAGAAACCATTATTCATTGTGGAAAACGGATTTGGTGCAGTGGATGAGATAAAGCCGGATGGGACAATTGAGGATGATTATCGGATTGCATATCTGAAAGCGCATATTGAAGAATTAAAAAAGGCAGTTCTTTTAGATGGTGTGGAGTTAATGGGATATACCCCGTGGGGATGTATTGACTGTATATCCTTTACCACAGGGGAAATGAAAAAAAGGTACGGATTTATCTATGTGGACAGGGATAACGAAGGCAGAGGGACATTAGTACGGAAGAAGAAAAAGTCCTTTGACTGGTATCGGAAAGTAATAGAAAGCAATGGGGAAACATTATAAAAATTATTTTTCAGGAAAGAAAGGAATCGTATGAAGACATTTGAGTATATAATTACAGATGAGTTAGGAATCCATGCAAGACCGGCAGGCGCTTTGGTAAAAGAGGCAAAGAAATTTGAAAGCAGGATAACCATTCAAAAAGGTGATAAAGAGGTGGAAGCTACCAGGCTGATGGCTCTGATGGGACTGGGAGTGAAATGCGGCGACCAAATTGTGGTGAAGATAGACGGGGCAGATGAAGACGGGGCTGCAGAGCAGATGGAAATATTTTTTAAGAACAACTTATAGGATAAAATAATCCAATTTTGGGAGTGAACAACAATGAAAGTATATAAAGGAAAATCTGTATATAAAGGGATTGCAATGGGAAATGTGGTTGTCCTGAAAAATAAGGATCTGCAAATTAAACGCTATAGAGTGGAAGACGTGGAAGCGGAACTTGCCAGAGTGGACCAGGCGGGAAAGCGGGCAAAGGAACAGCTTCAGAAGTTGTATGATAAAGTGTTGAAGGAAGTCGGGGAAGCAAATGCTGCCATTTTTGAAGTACACCAGATGATGCTGGAAGATGAAGATTATCTTGACGCCATACATAGTATGGTTCGAACAGAGCATGTAAACGCAGAATATGCAGTGGCAGTAACAGGTGATAATTTTTCACAAATGTTTGCAAATATGGACGATGATTATATGAAGGCAAGGGCGGCGGATGTAAAAGATATTTCCAACCGCCTTGTGCAAATACTGAAAGGGCAGGAGGAAGTGGATTTCAGTTCTATGGAACCGGCGATTATAGTGGCAGATGATTTAAGTCCCAGTGAAACGGTTCAGATGGATAAAGAAAAAATACTGGCTTTCATAACAGTGCATGGTTCCGCAAATTCCCATACGGCTATCCTTGCCCGTATGATGAATATACCGGCACTGGTTGGAGTTAAAGTGGATATACAGGAAATTCATACCGGAACAAAGGCGGTTGTGGATGGGCTTTTGGGAGAAGTGACTTTTGAACCGTCTGAGGAACTGTGCGAACAGACCCGGAAGAGACTGGAGGAAGAGAAGGAAAAGCTGCAGCTTTTACAGACTTTAAAGGGAAAAGAAACCATAACCCTGGATGGAAAAAAAATTCATTTATATGCAAATATAGCAAGTGTGGGCGATGTTGGGTATGTGCTTGAAAATGATGGAGAGGGTATCGGATTATTTCGCAGTGAGTTTTTATATTTGGGAAGAAATGATTTCCCCACAGAAGAGGAACAGTTTCAGGCATACAAGCAGGTTGCGCAGACGATGGCCGGGAAAAAAGTCATCATCAGAACACTTGATATCGGGGCGGATAAACAGGTAGATTACTTTCAACTTGGGCAGGAGGATAATCCGGCAATGGGCTATCGGGCAATCCGTATCTGCTTAAAGCAGCCTGAGATTTTTAAAACCCAGCTTCGGGCTTTGCTGCGCGCGGCAGTATTTGGAAATATTTCGATTATGTATCCAATGATAATATCTGTGGAAGAAGTCAGAGAGATTGATCGAATTGTAAAAGAGGTGCAGGAAGAATTAAACAAGGTTCAGATTCCTTATAAAATTCCAGAGCAGGGAGTTATGATTGAAACTCCGGCAGCAGTTATGATTAGTGATGAGTTGGCAGAACTGGTTGATTTCTTCAGTATTGGCACAAATGACCTTACCCAATATACGCTGGCGGTTGACAGGCAGAATGAAAAACTGGATGACTTTTACAATCCCCATCATAAGGCAATCTTAAAAATGATACAGATGGTTGTTGAGAATGCTCATAAATGTGGTAAGTGGGCAGGAATCTGTGGAGAACTGGGTGCCGATTTGGAATTGACAGAAGAGTTTGTGAGGATGGGAGTCGATGAATTGTCAGTAGCGCCTTCTATGGTATTAAAGGTGAGAAAGCGGATTCGCGAGATAAAGGGTATTTAGTATACAAAATTTTCATAATAAGATTGATAAAGGCATCGATTAGAGATAATCGGTGCTTTCTTTCTGGTTCGCCCAGCATGGGCGTAATCTAATCGGTGAAAGTCCGTAAAGTGCCCT
>CAMWLB010000104.1 GCA_947174985.1 uncultured Lachnospiraceae bacterium
ACGTGCTTGCGGGGGGTTAAACGTGCCGCGGGGTATTGTTGATTGCGGGTAAGGGGGGCGGTTCGAGCATGGGAAAAGTTCGCAAGAAAAGGAATATGATAAAAGCGTTTATGGAAAATTTTATGGAATTGTGGGTGGGGTTGTGGTAAGATGATGGAATTGGACAACTTGATAGATTGGGATTTGGCAAGGCGCAGATTTGGATTTTTGCGGAATGTGGACGAAAATCAGGGTAGACAGGGTATGTCTGCCGGATAAATGCGGCAATTCTCGCTTTGTGTCGTGGTGATATTGTCCCTGTATTGATAAAATTTTTCTTGAAAGGAAGGACGCGGATTGGACCAGAAAAAAATAGGTGCGTTACTAAAGGAACTTCGGAATGAAAAAGGACTTACGCAGGAACAATTTGCGGAAATGGTAAATGTTTCAAACAGAACGGTATCTCGTTGGGAAAACGGAAACAATATGCCTGACCTGGATATTTTAATTCAGATTTCTGATTATTATGAAATTGACCTGCGGAAGTTATTGGATGGAGAAAGGAAAAGCGAGAAAATGAATAAGGAATTAGAAGAAACTGTATTAAAGGCAGCCGCTTACACAAACAGCGAAACAGAACGATATACCAAAAGGATGCATTGGCTCTTTTTAACAGGGGCTGTACTTTGGTTTGTTTCTCAAATAATAAGCCATACAAGCCTTGTTGAAAACAATATAATAAGTGCAATTTCTGAGTTTTCCAGCGGAGCAGGATGTGGGATGGTGATTTGCGGAAGCATCATGACAAGTCTCTATGGTCAGAGAATAAAAGCATTTAAAAAACGATTGTTTAAAAAAATGCAATAGAAGCTTCCTCCTTCTGAATTGACCGAGGCACAATCAATCAACAATTACCTGTTGCAAATTTTTGCTCCAATCAACAATAAATCGTTTATCATATTTATTGAGATTATCAGGAAGACCCCCCGGGAAGTGCCCAGCAACCGTTATCCCGCCGCTTTTGCAGCAATATTTCACCCTTGCCGTTCTCGATAATCACGCCACAGCTAATTACCATAAGAGATGCATGTCCTACCTCCTTACGCATCTCCTTTATATAATTTTTTCTGTACCCTGCTATCATATCTTTCATGTCAATAACCATACCTTTCTGCTATCTGTAAACCTTATTCTACTTTTCCTGCAGGACTTCCCCCTTCCAGGCTGCAATCTGTGAAAATAATTCTTCCATATCAATCTTGGAAAAATCTGTTGTATCCACTTTAATCCGTTTGCCGCCTGCAAAAAAGTCGTCAAATCCCCTTTTCCTTGCGCTATGTACATAATCTTCATAAGAAATGGCGCTTGCTTTTATTTCCTCCTGACTACGTTCTTTCTTTTCCGGAAAGCAGTCATTCACGACATGTCCTCTGTGCCTGTCCGGACTGATATCCCGCTCCAGAAAACGCCGGTAAATCTCTTTGTAATCACCTGTCAAAATAATTGTCAGTGCAGGATATTGATATTTTTCCAAAAGAGTTTTTATTCCGCGTTCTGACGCGTATTCAAAATTATTCTCTAAGATAAAAGGAAAGCCCGCTTTCATGAGCTGCTCTGCAACATAGTACATAATTTCCATGCCGGCAATGCCAAGGCTTACTTTTTCCGCTCTCGACTGAAAGCCGATAGTATCATACAGTAACTCCTTGATGGAGTCTTTAGAAACGACAGGCAGCTTCCACTTTTCCGCAAGCGCTTTTGCCATAGTGCTTTTTCCTGCTGCCGGCATTCCTGCCACCAATATGCAGTACATCCTCTCATGCCCCTTTCACATCAACCATTTCTATAACCGCCCCAAGTTCCTTCGCCTGTAGCAAAAAATCTTCAGATACGTTAGTATCTGTAATCACAAAATCATAATCGCTTATCCGGCATACAGAGTGAATCGATTTTTTCCCTATCTTCTTAGACGGATACAGCCCAATATTCATAGAACTGTTTTCCATAACAGCTTTGCCAAATTCCACACCGGCAGTATCATGAATGGATGCGCCAAAATCCAGGGATAACGCGGCATGTGACAAAAACGCTTTGTCTATCCGGATATTTTTTACCATTTGAAGGGTATAAAAATCATGGCAGTGACCGCGATGTGACATTTCACCTCCCAATAAAATAACAGATACATTCATTTTTTTCCGCAATACCTCTGCAATGGTAATAGAATTTGTCAATACCGTCATCGGTACATTTTCCGGCAGATTTTCAGCCATATAGTACCCAACCAAAGATGTGGTAATATAAATAACATCCTTATTTTCAATATATTCGACTGCCTTTTTGGCAACTGCCAGATAATCAGTCTGTACTTCCTTTATATCGATGGGATTATATGTCGGAGTGGGATAAACTTCTTTTGGATTAACTGCAATGGCGCCCCCATGCGTCCTCTGCAGCAATCCCTTGCTTTCCAACACCCTTAAGTCCCGCCTTGCACAGTCTGCGGAAATCTGATAAAACTCCTGAATTTCGGATACTAAAATTCGTCCCATTTCATTTACCCTTTTTACAATATCCTTCTGCCTTTCTTCCATGAACATATTAGTACCTCTTTTACGCGTTTTTTCTTGTTTATATTTGTTTTTACTTGTTTTCTATTTATTATAATCGTTTATTTGTAATTTTGCAAGTGTATTTTGTATTAAAAAAAGAACAGAAAATTCCAAAAAACAAGTAGACAGTCCTGCATAGAAGTGATATGATTTGTTTAAGATAAACAGTAATCATTATTATTATTGAATATAGGAGGTATTTATCATGGCAGCAACAAATACAGCACAAGTAGACAATCTGGTAGCTCTTTTAGACGGATATGCATCAAAGGGCGGACATCATTTGAATGTGAATGTACTGAACAGGGATACGCTTTTAGATGCACAGCAGCATCCTGAGAAATATCCTCAGCTTACCATCCGTGTTTCCGGTTATGCAGTAAACTTCATTAAATTGACTCCCGAACAGCAGGCTGACGTTATCAGCAGAACCTTCCACGAAGCAGTCTAATGTGAAGAGAAGTTCTAAGGCGTCAAAGAACGCCGCCTAAGAACTTCTAAAACTTCACATTGAAGAATGACCGGAGGTCATTCTTCATAAAAAGATAAAAAAAGAGAATGGCAATCCGCCATTCTCCTTTTTATTTTCATTGTATAAAACTGTTTTTGATTAGTAAGCCCAGCCCTGCCAATCAGCCCAATCTTGATCATAGGTAAAGTGCTCGATGGAAAGTCCCTGAATCTCGCCCCACTTATCGAAGTTAACAGCAAATACCACTACTTCATCAAAATCGCTAAAGCTTGCGTCACAGAACCATACATTCTGTACTTCATAGTCCTTTAACAATCTCCACTTGCCGTCTTCCTTGCAGTAGCCGATATCCAGCCATACATTGCCATAAGTACCATCGTACATTTCAGAAGGGTCCTGATTGGTAAACTCAGCAAAACTGGTGTACTCATTGTTGCTGCCGGAATACAGTTCAAATACCGCATAACCGGGCTTTACAGAGTAGAGCTTCTGATAGTCCACTAAGGTCATACCGATTTCCAGACCTCTGTTGGTAGCAAATGCGCTTTCGTACTCTTCATAGGAACCATCCGAGTAATCCGTATAGTACGCCAGACCATTATAGGTAATGAAAGCATGGTCTTTTTTTACTGTTACGGTTTGAGAACCTGCCTTAAAATCTAAGTCAGCGTCCGTCCATCCCTCTTTTGAAGCCTTGCCACAAGCTGTCAGTCCCAGCATTGTAACACAGGTTAATAAAACTGCAACTGCTTTTTTCATTTACTTTCTCCTCCTACGTAATGAAAATGAAAATTTTGTTAGATTACTGCTGTGCAACGTCTTTCATGGAAAAGCTGATTCTGCCCATCTTATCCTTGCCGAGACATACTACCGTAACCATGTCTCCCAAAGTCAGGACATCCTCTACATGTGCAATTCTTTCCCTTGAAATCTTGGAAATATGCACCATACCTTCCTTGCCCGGCGCAAACTCAATGAACGCACCAAATTCTTTGATGCTTACAACTTTTCCCCTGAAAATCTGGCCTTCGGCAAAATCGGTCACAATCATCTTTATCATTTCGACTGCCTTATCCATCATTTCCTTGTCTGTGCCGCATACGGATACGTTGCCGTCATCCGTAATATCAATTTTAACGCCTGTACGGGCAATAATCTCATTGATCGTCTTACCTCTCTGTCCCACAACATCCCCAATCTTTTCAGGGTCTATCTGAATAGAGATAATCTTGGGTGCGTAAGGACCAACCTCCGGTCTGGGAGCCGCTATGGCAGGCTTCATGCAGTTGTCCATAATGAACAGCCTTGCTTCCCGGCACCTTGCAATGGCGCCTTCTACAATCGGCCTTGTCAGACCATGAATCTTGATATCCATCTGGATTGCAGTAATACCCTCGGTGGTACCGGTTACCTTGAAATCCATATCGCCAAAGAAATCTTCAAGCCCCTGAATATCAGTGAGCAGTACAAAATCGTCGTCTGTATCGCCGGTTACCAGTCCACAGGAAATACCTGCAACCATCTTCTTAATGGGAACGCCTGCTGCCATCAGGGACATACAGGAGGCACAGGTGGACGCCATGGAAGTAGAACCGTTGGACTCAAAGGTCTCAGATACGGTGCGAATTGCATAAGGGAATTCTTCCTCTGTAGGCAGTACCGGAATCAAAGCCCTCTCTGCCAATGCGCCATGTCCGATTTCTCTTCTGCCGGGACCTCTGGAAACCTTCGTCTCACCCACGGAATAAGAAGGGAAATTGTAATGGTGCATATACCGCTTGGAAGTCTCGTTATCATCAAGACCATCTACACGCTGTGCTTCTGAGAGCGGCGCCAAGGTACATACATTGCAAATCTGCGTCTGCCCTCTCGTAAACATAGCGGAACCATGTACACGGGGAATAATGTCAACCTCTGCTGCCAGAGGACGTATCTGCGTAATCTCACGGCCGTCGGGACGCTTGTGATCCTTTAAAATCATCTTGCGCACGGTCTTTTTCTCATACTGGTAAATCGCCTCGCCTAAGAGCGCAAGCCACTCCTCGTTTTCTGCAAATGCTGCTTCCAGCTTCTCGGTAATTTCTTTGATGTTGTTTTCCCTTGTCTCTTTGTCATCCGTAAATACGGCAACCTCCATCTCTGCAGGAGGCACGATTTCCTTAATCGCTGCAAACAGCTCCTCGGGAATTGCACAACTCTCATAAGTATGCTTCGGCTTTCCAACCTCGGCTACGATGTTTTCTATAAATGCTATGATTGTCTGATTGATTTCATGCGCCTTATAGATGGCTTCCAGCATTTTGTCCTCAGGAACCTCGTTAGCCCCCGCTTCAATCATAATAACCTTTTCCTTGGTGGAGGCAACGGTCAGATTCAAATCTCCCGTCTTCCACTGCTCCTGTGAAGGATTGACAATCAGCTCGCCGTCAATGAGGCCCATCTGCGTCATAGCGCAGGGACCGTCAAACGGTATGTCGGAAATACAGGTTGCAATCGCAGCGCCCAGCATTGCTACCAGTTCGGGGCGGCACGCGGGGTCCACGCTCATAACCATATTGTTAAGTGTTACGTCATTGCGGTAGTCCTTCGGGAAAAGCGGACGCATAGGTCTGTCGATGACACGACTGGTCAGCACTGCGTTTTCGCTTGCCTTTCCTTCTCTCTTGTTGAAGCCACCGGGAATCTTGCCGACAGCATACATCTTTTCTTCATATTCCACACTTAAGGGGAAGAAATCGATGCCGTCCCTGGGCTTGTCCGAAGCGGTTGCGCAGGACAGCACCGTGGTATCGCCATAATGCATAAAAGCACAGCCGTTTGCCTGCTTTCCCACTCTGCCAATATCAACGCTTAAGGTTCGCCCTCCAAGCTCCATTGTAAAAGTTTTGTACATATAAGTCTCCTTCTTTATCAGTCCGCTGACGCGGACGGTGCTTCAGGAAGCTTTCCGAAACTACTGAGAAGGGCACATGCAAAACATATGCCTTTTTCAGCGGTCTCGGATAAAAAACTGCCTGAAGAATGAACAGTTGCAAAAACACTTTTCCTTACTAAAGCAAGTAAAAGCGGAGAGGTCAGAATTTCGGACCCGCTCCGCTTCGGCTTTTTACAATTACTTTCTGAGTCCTAATCTGCTGATAAGAGCACGATATCTCTCAATATCCTTATCCTTTAAATACTGAAGCAGACCACGTCTCTGTCCAACCAGCTTCAGCAGACCTCTGTTGGAATGATGGTCCTTAGGGTTCTTCTGCATATGCTCAGTCAGCTCACGAATTCTCTCAGTCAGTACTGCAATCTGAACCTCCGGTGAACCAGTATCACCGGGCTTTGTTGCGTACTCGTTGATAATTGCTGTTTTCTTTTCTTTGGAAATCATGTTAAATCCTCCTTCTTGTTAAACGCCTGATACCAAGGTCCGGTCGGAGTGTCCAAAACCTGAGCATCGGCTAAAATCACACCTATTAATGTAACACAAATCCCATGGGTTGTAAACAACTATTTTTCGCCATAACGGGAAGCCTGCTCCGCAATCAGCGCCGCATCGTCAAAATAATTGATTTTCATGGCCGCCTTTACCGCCGCCATGGTCTGTGCCGCCGTCTCGCGCGCCGTCTCGCTGCCCTTTTTCAGAATTTCATAGATATCCGGAATCTGTTTTTCCAATTCGCTCCTGCGAACCCGAATCGGCTCCAATACCTCCTGCATAACGTTGTTTAAGAACTTCTTTACCTTGACGTCTCCCAGACCGCCCCTCTGGTAATGCCCTTTTAGTTCGTCCAGATTGGCGTATTCCGGCAGGTATCTTCCGAAATGCTCTTCCTTACAGAAAGCATCCAGATAGGTAAACACCGTATTGCCCTCCAGAGAACCCGGGTCGGTAATCTTTAGATGGTTGGGGTCGGTGAACATACTCATAATCTTAGTGCGCACCTCATCAGCAGTGTCCGACAGATAGATACAGTTGCCCAGAGACTTACTCATCTTTGCCTTGCCGTCCGTGCCCGGCAGCCTGCTGCAGACCTCATTTTTCGGAACCAGCGCCTCCGGCTCCGTCAAAGTTTCGCCGTATACCGCATTGAATTTGCGGACAATCTCCCTGCACTGCTCTATCATGGGAAGCTGATCATCCCCCACCGGAACGGTGGTCGCCTGAAACGCCGTGATGTCTGCCGCCTGACTGATGGGATAGGTGAAAAAGCCGACCGGAATACTGGTCTCAAAATTCCGCATCTGGATTTCCGCCTTCACCGTGGGATTCCTCTGCAGCCTTGACACTGTCACCAGATTCATATAATAGAAGGACAACTCCGCAAGTTCCTGTATCTGCGACTGGATAAAAAGGGTGGAACGCGCGGGGTCCAGACCGCAGGAAAGGTAATCCAGCGCCACCTCTATGATGTTCTGCCTAACCTTTTCCGGATTGTCCGCATTGTCCGTAAGCGCCTGTGCATCGGCTATCATAATAAAAATCTTATCATACTCCCCAGAGTTCTGCAGTTCTACCCTGCCTCGTAAAGACCCTACATAATGCCCCACGTGGAGTCTGCCTGTGGGACGGTCCCCTGTTAAAATAATTTTACTCATTCTCCCTGCTCCTTTTATGTGAAAAAGCCCTTATCCGCACAGGATAAGAGTTACAGAAAGTATAATTGCTCCGCTTTTCCTTGTCAAGAGTTTCTCTGCCTGCACGTTTTTTAATCTACGTTACAGAATGTTTATCTGGCATGCTTTCATCGCTTCAATGGCCGTTTGATGGCTTTGAGGCGTCACACCTGCGCAGCAGGATTCCTTGACGGAAATTTCCAGTTCCGGAACAAACGCCTTTATTATCATGGCATTGCTGATGACACAGATATCCGTGCATACACCAATCAACTCTACTTCATCATAGTTATGCGCTTTGACATATTCCGCAATGGTTGTGCTGCCGAACGTCTCTTTTGTGAAAACAATTCCTTTCTGAGCCGCTGTTTCTGCAAGTTCAGGGATAATTTCCCATCCGTCAGTATTTTGTATACAGTGCGGAACCGGCAATTTTCTGCCCTCCTGCGTAGAAAGATAATCTTTCTGATGCGTATCCTGGGAAAATATAATATCCGTTCCCTCCTCTATGGCTTCCTGTACCCTTTTTACCACCTGCGGCACCACCGCCCTGCATTCGTTATTTCCAAGAACGCCGGTAATAAAATCATTTTGCATGTCAATTATAAGTAACGCTTTTTTCATATAGGTCTCCCTTCAATATATTTCAGTTTGGTACTGCCAATCATAGATTGTTTAAACGCCTCTCCACTTCGTCACGCAAAGACTCATTTATCAGTACTTCAATTTCCATCTTACATTCAGTGCCCCTCTGGGTGTTATGCCGTATCAAAACATCAAAATCATATTCTTCTCCGTCAATATAGAGCAAGTACGGATTTTTTGTAAGAGTAATTTTTTGTGGCTTCTTCCCCTTATATGTTTTTCGGATAAGGTATGAATAGTCTCTAACAATAGTGTCAATATCATCAACCGTTCCACCTGTATTGACTTTTTCTGCAGCCGCCATAATCTCATCACTGCGCTTTTCCATAATAGACTCTAAAAACTTCATTAAAATATTCATTGTTTTCGCTCCCTTCTACTCACATGGCAAATACCGATTTTATCTCTTTGAATATACCACAGAAATCCATCTTCTTTTATACTATTCTACCTTTATGGTAAATCCATCATAAATTGCTGCCGGAACAGGCTCTCCAAACTTATACTGCTCTACGATATCTTTCTCAAAGCCATATACCATTACCATCTGTTTTTCCGGATCAACTATCCAGTCAGGTGCGCCATGACATCCTTTTTCGTCTAATTTAGACAAGTCACATATCACAGAGATATCCGGTTCCACATAATTTACATCATCCTCGTTCAAAAATACAGCAAACGGAGCTGCTAAAACTTCACATTTTCCATCTTTGCTGTCAATATAATTTGCAATTAATAGATGCAATTTACTGCTTATTCTCTGATGAGTCCTGCTCGACGGAGCCATATAATAAATTTTTCCATCAATTAACTCAGCCCGTTCCCCGTCCGGCAAGGCATAAATATCATCAATTGTATAAACATCTTCTTTTCTCAATGCCTCGTTTTATACCTCCGCTTTTGCTTTCATTATAGGCAATATTGTTACCAAATAGATTTTTAATATTTTTTCATGGCTTTGCATTTAGGATCACATACCTTACATACAGCACACGGTTCGATTGCTTCACCTTGTTTCGATATTTTTATATAACTGCATTTCGGTATCCGTCCGTCTATAATAGCATTGATTCTGAATTTTATTAACCTTTTCGCTAACTCAATTTGCTCTTCAGTTGGATTTACTAAATCAAAACCGGTAAAAGCACATTTACCGTCTATACA
>CAMWLB010000105.1 GCA_947174985.1 uncultured Lachnospiraceae bacterium
CCCCCCCCCCCCCCCCGCCCCCGCGCTCGGAGATTTTCATCCCCCACAAGGCATACGATATCGTGTTAAACGGCGTAGAACTGGGCGGCGGCAGCGTGAGAATTTTCCAGCCTGATGTACAGGAAAAGATGTTTGAGGCGCTGGGCTTCACAAAGGAATCGGCATATGAACGTTTTGGCTTTTTAATCAATGCGTTTAAGTACGGCGTACCGCCCCATGCAGGGCTGGCAATCGGTCTGGACCGCTTTGTCATGCTGCTGGTAAAGGCAGATAATATAAGAGAGGTTATCGCCTTCCCCAAGGTGAAGGATGCTTCCTGCCTGATGAGCGAAGCGCCGAATGTGGTGGATGACATTCAGCTTGCGGAGCTAAAAATCAGACTGGATGTGAAAGAGGACGAAGAAACGTGCTGAAACTGTATCTGATGGAGGCAGAGCCGTTATTTGACGCAGAGAACCGCACACGGGCGCAGGAGCTTGTGGAGAAAGAGAGAAGCAGGCGGGCGGCAGATATGAAGCAGGAGAGCGCAAAGGCTTTAAGCCTTGCGGCGGGACTGCTTCTTGCCTATGCGGTTTTGCAGGCGGAGAAACAGGCGGTGGGCGGCAAAGCCTTGTGTGAATGTAAGGAAGAAAAAATAAATCCGGTGTATGTGTCCGTGGAGGAAGCGATAGCCGAATTGCAGGGCAGAAATCCGGTAGAAATAGTGAAAGCCCCGGGAGGAAAGCCATCGCTTCCAGATTCCCGGGGGCTTTTCTTTAACCTGTCCCATTCCGGCGCATATGCAGCATGCGCCATTTCCGACAGGGAGGTGGGACTGGATATTCAGGAGTGCAGAGAGGCGGTCAGGCCCGCTGTTTTGGACAGGGTTCTGCATGAAACAGAAAAGAATAGCTGTGTCGGATTGAACGAAGAAGAGAAAGAGACCTTCTTTTTCAGAATTTGGACGGCGAAGGAGGCGTATGTAAAATGTACGGGGGAGGGGCTCGCCAAAAGATTTTCAGCGCTTCTTGCCGACTGGGAGGGTGGCAGCGTGACTGACACAGAGAAAGGTATAAGAAGAAAGCTTTATCCGGCAGAAGCGCCTGCGGGATATGCACTTGCCGTTTGTACAGAGATTAAAATTTAACAAAAAAATAAGACAGATTTTACTTGTTCCTGCATATACTTATAGCATGATTGTTTGAAACGCCGTTGGCGTGTAGATAGGAATATGAAGGAATTGTGTAAATGATGGAAACAAAGAAAGAAGCGGTCGATGAGGAGCTTTTGAAGCTGCAAAAGGAAATGGAGCAGATACGCTTCAGATATCTCTATGAGAGCGCAGTGCGAAGCGTGATGGAGATTACAAGGCGGGAGGCTGTCGGACTGGAAAATGCTTTTAACCGTGAAATTTTAAGCAGTTTAAGCGGCAGAATCAAAACGCCGGAGAGTATAGAGAGAAAGCTGGAAAAAAAGGGCTGTAAGGTAAATCTGGAAACGGCAAGGACAAAGCTTAACGATATAGCGGGTGTCAGGGCCGCCTGTTTTTTCCTGGATGACGTGTATGAACTGGCAAAGCGGCTGAAGAGACAGGACGGATTCCGCGTGCTCAAGGAGAAAAATTATATTGAAAGCCCTAAGGCAAGCGGCTATAAAAGCCTGCACCTGATTGTGGAGGTGCCGGTGCAAATGCCCGAGGAAAAGGCAGTAAAGCAGGGCGGCAGTGCTTCGGAACCGGTCAGGGTGGAGTTGCAGCTCCGCACGTTGGCGATGGATTTCTGGGCGCGGCTGGATCACAGGCTCTGCTACAAAAAGGATTTAAAGGCGGCAAAAAATGTCCAAAAGGACCTGCGCAAGTATGCGGAAATCATTGCAAGGGTGGATATGCAGATGCTGAGCCTCAGAAACAGAATCGATGCCATATAGGAGATTTCGTTACGAAAATCGGTTATTTTGATACAAGCCCATTCCCTTGAAAGTCGGGATGCGAGTATAATTGAGAAAGCAAAGAAATTTTTTGCAGCACGTGCGCAGTATGCGCGGCGATTTTCAATTGAAAGGGCAGGATTACCTTATGACAGTTTCATCGTTAAGTTTCCAGAATGTGATTGACAGGATGAGCCGGATTAGTTCTCTGACCGTACGAAACAATACGACTGTCAGCAGAAGCGCATCTGTAGGGAAGAGCGCCGGTATAGAGAAAAGTGCGTCCGCCCAAAAAACGACAGGCGTAACGGGGAGCAGAAGCACCAGGCGGACAGGAAACGGCAGCAGTCTGAACGTAAGCAGTGCGCAGAAGACGGGAGCCGGATTCAGAAAGATTGCGGAAAAGCTGCAGAACACTGACTGGAGCCGTGATTATAAGTTTTCTAAAAAGAAGGAGCTGCAGAATAATGTGCGCACCTTTGCGGAGGAGTACAACAAGCTTTTGTCAGGCGTGAAAAACGTATCGGACGGCGCGGGCAGCACTTATGGCAGCAGATTTACGCAGTTACTGCGGGATAATAAGGATGCGCTTTCCGGGATAGGACTGGAAGTAGGGACGGACGGCACGCTTTCCGTCAACAGCAGGACCTTAAAAAAGGCAAAGGCGGATGCTTTTGAAACCGTATTTAAAGGGGCGGACAGCGTTGCGGGAAAAGTGGCGGTAAACAGCATATATGCGGAGGCGCAGAATATGCTTTCCGGTATGGGAAAGCTGTATGGCTACGGTTCGGCATACGGGACATACGGTTTGGGATATGGACTTGGCAACCTTGGAGCATATGGTCTGGGTGCGCTTGGCGCATATGGGCTTGGCAGTGCGGACTTAAGTTCCATAGCGCTTGGTAATTACGGGCTTCAGAACGGTTCTCTTTTAAGCTATGGTCTTGGCGGGTACGGGTACGGCGCATATGGCTATGGTACATCGGGCTTAAACAGTCTTTATGCGGCATTGTCTTCCTATGCCGGCAGATATATCGATACGCAGTTGTAAAATATAAGGGCGGCTCTGCCGCACAGGAGGCGGCAAATGATAAAAATTTCGGTCGTCGATGACGATGCATTATTCGGGAAAAATGTGACCGGATTGATAGAAGAGTGTGCGCCGGAGCCTGTCAGGACAACCTTTTTTCAGAGCGGCAGGGCATTTTTGGAACAGGGAGCCGATACGGATATTCTGTTTCTGGACATTTCCATGCCGGATATGAGCGGAATGGAGCTGGCGCTTGCACTGAAGGAAAAGAGAAAGCGCCCTGTGGTGGTCTTTCTGACCGGGATGCCGGAATATGTCTATGATGCGTTTGAGGCGGAAGCGGCAGGCTATCTGTTAAAGCCTGTGGAAAAGGACAAGCTGAAGCAGGTTTTAAACAGGGTTGTAGGGCGGCTTCACGAGACGGAAAAGGAGAGTTCCCTTCTCATTAAAAACGGGGGGTTGGTGCACAAAGTTGCGCCGGAGGATATTCTGTACGTGGAAAATCAGGGGCGGAAGCTGGTCTTTCACACGAAAGAGGGCATGTTTTCCTGCTATGGAAAGATGGAAGAATATGAAAAGCGGCTTCCCGCTTATTTTTTCAGATGCCACAGAGGATATTTGATATCTTTGAAAGAAGTGTCTTCCTATGACAGGATATCTGTGGTATTATCAAACGGAGAAACGGTGCTTATGGCAAAACAGAGATATGAGACCTTTTTACAGGCCGTCGTAGACTGGCTGAAATAGGGAGAGTGTATGGTGATAGATTTGCTTAGCAGCGGACTTAGCGTCGGCTGCTTTTTGTTTTTTATATGGGGGCTGATAAAGCCAAAGAGCCGGTATGTAAAAGGTCCCGTTGTGTTTATATGCTGTCAGGGTGTGGTTGTGGGGATAGGAAACCGGCTGGATAATCTGCTTTTGATAGGCGGACTGTTTGTTTTGCTTGCTCTTTTTTATGAGGGGAGTCTGCAGATGAAACTGTATCTGGCGGCTGCCTATGTTTCCATACGAGAACTGGTTCGCTTTACGATTTTCTATTTGATGAATTCTTTTGCGAACGGCATAGTCCAGACCTATGTAAATGACTTTGAAAACAGAATCATCGGGGTAGAAGAGCTTGAGCGCAGGCTGGGCTCTATGTCGCAGATTTACTCACTGCTTTTCTTTACTGTGCTGAATCTTATCAGCATTGGATTTTTCTACTTGTATAAAAAGCAGCTTCTGCGTGGGGAAGGCCTGCGGCGGCTGAGCAGAACGGCGCTGCTTTATCTGGCGGTTCCGGCGCTGACAGGCTATGTCTACTGCATTTTGTTCCGAAACATTCAGTATATAGCGCGAAGCGATGAAATTTTGCTCCTTGACGATGAATTTCCCATTATGCGGTTGCTGGTTCCGCTGGGAAGCTTGCTCTGTCTGGGAGCAGTTTATTCGTCCGCGCTTCTTCTGAAGAAAACAGAAGCGGCATTTCAAAAGGAAAAGGAGGCGCAAATTTATAAAAACCGCCTGCGTGACATGGAGCAGCATATCAGGGATATGGAGCGGATGTACGGCGATGTGAAGAGCATGCGCCATGATTTGAAAAATTATGTGGCCGACATGCAGTTTCTGGCGGGGCAGGAGAAGACGGACGGGGCGGCTTTCCACGAGTATCTGCAGGCGATAGAGGATAGAATGGATAGATTTTCCTTTGCCTATACCACGGGAAATCCCATCACCGATGTGGTGGTGAACCGGCAGCTTGGGCCGGCAAAGGAGTCGGGAGTCCGTGTGGAATGTGAGTTTTGTTTTCCGCAGTCGGGAGGCTTAGAGGCGTTTGACTTGAGCATCCTGCTAAACAATGCGCTGGAAAATGCCGTGGAGGCGTGCGGAGGAGAGGGAGAAATCCACCTTGCATCAAAGCGGCAGGGGCGGCTGTTTCTGATTTCCGTAAGCAATACTTGTAAGGCTGAAATGGTGTGGAAGGACGGCATGCCGGTGAGCACAAAGCAGGACAACGGTATCCATGGCTCCATCCATGGAAATATCCATGGGCAGGGGCTTAAAAATATAGAAAAAGCAGCGCAAAGGTATGGCGGAACCATACAGCTTCATACAGAAGACGGTATGTTTTTTCTGGAGATACTGCTTCAGCTTTCGGAGGAAAACGCGCAGTAAGGGGCACGGGTGGCATGATTCGGCGAAAGACAGCATAAAATAAGGAAAACAAAGAAGAGGAGCGGCAGTATGGCGGCGACAATTATTCTCGATGCCGGACATGGCGGCTGGCACAACGGCGCTGTGTTTGAAGGACGCCAGGAAAAGGACGATGTGCTTGCGCTGACTCTTGCAGTTGGCAGAATTTTAGAGGATAACGGCTTAAATGTGCTCTATACGCGGACAAATGATACCTATCGCTCGCCTGAGGAGCGCGCAAACACGGCAAATGAGACAGGCGCGGACTATTTTGTTTCCATACACAGAAATGCAAGTCCCTATTCCGGACAGTATTCCGGCGCGGAAACGCTTGTTTATAACCGGTATGGGGCGGCAGCGCAGATGGCGGCAGCCATCAACAGGAATCTGGAGGGTGTGGGATTTATCAATCAGGGAGTCAACGAGGGAAAGAATCTGATCGTGTTGAACCGCACACAGATGCCGGCTCTGCTGGTGGAGGCAGGCTTCATCAATACACCGGCGGACAATTATCTGTTTGACACCAAATTTAACGAGATAGCGCAGGCAATTGCGGATGGAATCCTGGAGACGACAGCAAATACCGTGGAGGCATAGCTTTCACGGTATTTTACTATATTTATTTGGGATTTTTGCACAGAATTCATTTATGGCATTGCTATTTGCAGGGCATCTGTTGTAAAATGTCAAATGTGGACATAATTCGTTGAGAAACAAGTGAGGGAGTGACGATGGATTTTTTTAACATATTGACTATGGTTGGCGGAATTGCCCTGTTTTTATACGGTATAAACCTGATGGGCGATGGGCTGTCAAAGGCTTCCGGAGGACGTCTGGAGGGGATTCTGGAAAAACTCACTAATACGCCTATAAAGGCTGTGCTGGTGGGCGCTGGCGTGACCGCAGTGATTCAGTCCTCTGCCGCCACGACGGTTATGGTGGTCGGATTTGTCAATTCCGGCATTATGAGGCTGGAGCAGGCGGTCAACGTGATTATCGGCGCCAATGTGGGTACTACGATAACGGCGTGGATTTTAAGCCTTTCCGGTATTGAAAGCGAAAGCTTTGTTGTACAGCTTTTGAAGCCGGCTTCTTTTGCGCCGATACTTGCCATTATTGGCGTTGCCCTGGTATCTTTTTCCAAAAAGAACAGGAGAAGGGACATCGGCTCCATTATGGCGGGCTTTGGTATTCTGATGATTGGTATGGATACCATGAGCGAGGCAGTAAAACCGTTGGCGGAAATTCCGGAATTCGGCAGGGTGCTGACGATGTTTTCCAATCCCATCTTAGGTATGCTGGTAGGTCTGATACTGACCGCGGTGATTCAAAGTTCCTCCGCGTCGATTGGTATCCTGCAGGCTCTGTGTAAAACGGGCTCTGTCAGCGGTGCGACGGCAATACCGGTTATTATGGGGCAGAATGTCGGCTCCTGTATTACCGCGTTGATTTCCAGCGTGGGAGCGAGCAGGGATGCGAGGCGTGCCGCGCTGCTGCATCTGTATTATAATATAGCAAAGACCTCGCTTTTTATGGTAGTATTTTACACAGCAGATTCGTTCCTTCACTTTGCGTTTATGGACAAGCCGATTTCTGCGCTGGGCGTTGCAGTGGTACATTCCGCCTTCAATATTGCGGCATGTATTGTTCTGCTTCCTTTTTCAAAGCTGTTGGTAAAGCTTGTTTATCTTACGGTTCCGGACAGGACGAAAGCCGAGCTGCTTTCACCGGAGGAAACGGAACTGCGTACCCTTGACCCGCGTTTTCTGGATACGCCCGGTCTTGCCGTTGAGCGGAGCAGGCATGTGGCAATTACCATGGCGCGCTATGCCCAAAGGTCCATCGATATGGCGATGGGTCTGTTGAAGCAGTACGACAAGGAAATGGCGGCAGAGGTGGAACAGATAGAGAATCAGGTTGACCGGTTTGAGGATGAACTGGGCACCTACCTTGTCAGGCTGAGCAGCAAGGATTTGTCTGAGCGGGACAGCAGGATGCTGTCGGTACTGCTGCACTGTATCGGGGATTTTGAGCGAATTTCGGACCATGCGCTGAATATCAAGCAGGCAGCGGACGAAATGGCGGATAAAAAGCTGTCGTTTTCGGATAAGGCGACGGAGGAAATAGAAGTGTTTTCCAGAGCGGTCGGCGAGATACTGGAGCTTTCCGTCAGCGCCTTCGAGACAGAAAATATGGAACGGGCAAAGCTCGTAGAACCGCTTGAGGAGGTTATCGACCAGCTCAACAATGAAATCAAGAAACGGCACGTAAAGCGGCTGCGGAAGGGAAAATGTACGATAGAGCTGGGCTTTGTGCTTACGGATATCACAACCAATTATGAAAGAATAGCGGACCATTGCTCCAATATTGCAGTGTGCCTGCTGCAGGTGAGCGAGGGCAGTTTTGAGACGCATGGATACTTAGACAGCCTGAAGGAGGAAGACAATATTGCGTTCAAGGGCAAGATGCTTGCGTACAGGGAGAAATATATGCTGCCGTAAGATCATGACAGAAAATAGATATGGTTATAAAAACAGAAGCCGTTATGAAACGGCTTCTGTTTTTTTCTCTTTCAAAGGATATCGTTTTGCTCTGTTTCTTCAGCTGTGTTCTGTACAGCTTGTGTGTTCTGTACAGCCGGCGTGTTCTCATTTTCTGTGTCTTTTTCATCCTGTAAATCTTCAGCCTGGTCAGCCGCTTCCTTTTGGGGAAGCGTCAGCAGCACGTGGGAGATCCGGTTCTGGTCGATTCCCTTGACCTGCAGGGTAGTGCCGTCCGCTAAGGAGACGGCTTCTTCGTCCTCCGGCAGGCGGTCAAGCTGTCCGATGATAATGCCGCCTATGGAATCATAGTCATCAGAATTCAAGTCGGTGCCGAGGACGTCGTTGATATCGGACAGGTTCATGCTGCCTTCTATCAGGTAGACATTTTCTTCTATTTTTTGTATCAGCTCTTTTTCGTCCTCGTCGTATTCGTCTCTGATTTCACCTACCAGCTCTTCCAATAAATCTTCCAGTGTTATCATGCCGACCGTTGAGCCGTATTCATTTAACACAAAGGCAACGTGCATGGATTTCTCGCGCATTTCCAACAGTAAATCAGCCGTCTTTTTGTATTCATAGGTGTAATAGGCATCGCGGATAAGAGGCGCAAGCTGAAAGGCATTGCCATCCGCTAGGAAAAAGTACTTTATATTGACGAAGCCCAGCATGCTGTCCTTATCCTCCTGATAGACAGGGAGGCGGGTATACATGGATTCTTTAAAGATGGAAAGCAGTTCGTCATAGGTGCCGTCCGAACTGATTGTCACCATATTGACACGGGGAATCATGATATCCTTGGCACAGGTGTCGGAAAACTCAAATACATTATAGATGAGCTTGCGCTCTTCCGTCTCAATTTCACCGTCCTCGTGGCTGACGTCTACATAAGTCTTCAACTCGTTTTCTGTAATGGTCTCTTTTTTGGACGAATCGATATGTAAAAGTTTGAGAATGCCGCCGGCGATGGCGTCCACGATGAAGATAACGGGCGTCATCAGTTTTATCATGTAATAGATGGTGCGGGAGTAGGCGAGAGAAATCTTTTCCGAATTCAGGCTTGCCCATGTTTTGGGAACAATCTCGCCGACAAGCAGTATGACAAAGGTAAGGATGCCCGTAAATACGCCTATATACGCACTAAAGCCAAGTTTGATAACCAATGTGGTAGTGAGAGAGGATGCGCTCAGATTGACGATGTTGTTGCCAATCAGGATGGCATTCAGCATTTTGCTGTACCGGTCCAGTATTTTGTTGACGATGGCTGCGCGTTTGACACCTTCTTCCTCCAGGGTGCGCATTTTGACACGGTTTACCGTGGTCAGCGCAGTTTCCGCGGAAGAAAAGAAAGCGGATAAGATAACCAGAATAAAAAGAACTATCAGTTGTATGACACCAGAGGTATCCAAAAAAAACCACTCCTTTGTTAAAAAAATTGTCCGATGAATGAAATCATACAATATTCACCAGTATATTGTCAAGTTATGAGCCGTCCAAACATATAATTTCACAGGAAGTTTAGAATGTATGGAAAGGAGAAGGGAATATGGAGAGAGAAAGAAATGCAAAGAAAGAGCTGACCGGCGGAATACCGGTGCTGTTTTTGCTGAAATGTCTTTTGATTTCCTACATACTGACAGGCGGGCTGCTTATGCTTCTGGCGCTTTTGGTTTACCGGTTCAGTCTGTCGGAAAAATTAGTGTCGGTTGTCATTATCGGTATCTACATA